>NZ_JARWAK010000005.1:0-218399 GCF_031451675.1 Halomonas koreensis
TACAGCCCCGGTTCCTCGCCGCGCCCCAGCCGGGAATGTTGAAGACATGTCGGCCCAGCACCAGCAGGGTGAAGCCGATCACCACCGGCACGGGCGGTGCCGCTCTGGCCGATGGATGGGCCTGAGCCGCCCGAGGGCATGGATCGCCTCGGATTGTAGGAGCGCAACTCGTTGCGCGATGAGCCGGCCCGCCCCCCGAGGCGGAACCAGGCGCCTGGCTGCGTTCCTACAACCCCGGTTCCTCGCCGCGCCCCAGCCGGCGAATGTTGAAGACATGTCGGCCCAGCACCAGCAGGGTGAAGCCGATCACCACCGGCACGTAGGCCGGAGCCAGCCAGATCGCCGCCAGCGGCGCCATGGCCGCGCTGGCCAGCGAAGCGATGGCCGCGGTGCGCAGCCACCAGGCGAGCAGGCTCCAGACCAGGCCGCAGACCATCGCCACGCCCGGCATCAGCATCAGCATCACGCCGAAGGCGCTGGCCACCCCCTTGCCGCCGCGGAAGCGGTACCAGACCGGGTAGCTGTGGCCGAGCAGCACGCCCAGCCCCACCAGCCCCTGCCCCCAGGGCGGCAGCCCCATCAGCAGGGCCAGCCCCAGCACCGGCATGCCCTTGGCGGCATCCACCAGCAGGGTGGCCAGGGCCAGCCGGGGGCCGTGGAGCCGCAGCACGTTGGAGAAGCCGGGATTGCCGGAGCCCGCCAGCCGGGGATCGCCGAGCCCGGCGAGCCGGCAGACCGTCAGCGCGCCGAGCCAGGTGCCGCTGAGATAGCCCAGCGCCACGAGCGGCAGGAGGAGTTCGAGTTGGGTCAGCACCGGCGAGCCTCGCGTCGGGGAGTGACTCGATTCTGCCAGCCATGGCGCGGGGGGAACAGTCGGCGACGCTGTCCCCGTCGCATCCGCTGTCGTACAATCGCCGGCCAACCACCGCCCCACCCTGCCTGGCCCGGGAGCCCTCGATGGATCTCGTACTGATCGAAGCGCTGAAGGTCGACACCGTGATCGGCGTCTATGACTGGGAGCGCACCCTGACCCAGACCCTGGTGCTCGACCTCGAGCTGGCCGCCGACATCCGCCCCGCGGCGGCGGACGACGACCTGGCCAGGACCCTGAACTACGCCGCCATCAGCGAGCGCATCCAGGCCTTCGGCGCCGAGCACCGCTTCGAGCTGGTGGAGACCTTCGCCGAACGGCTGGCCGAGACCCTTCGCCAGGAGTTCGCCATCGCCTGGCTGCGGCTGACCCTGCGCAAGCCCGGCGCGGTGCCCGATGCGGCGGCGGTGGGCGTGCGCATCGAGCGGGGGCAGCGCTGATGGCCCGGGTCTGCGTGAGCATCGGCAGCAACATCGAGCGCGACCGCCACGTGCGCGCCTGCCTCGACGCCCTGGCCGACACCTTCGGCGACCTGCGCCTGTCGCGGGTCTACGAGAGCGAGCCGGTGGGCTTCGAGGACGGCCGCAACTTCTACAACCTGGTGGCGGTCTTCGAGTCCGCCTGGACGGTGGGCGAGCTGCAGGCCTGGTGCAAGCGCCTGGAATTCGCCAACGGGCGGCGCCCGGACAGCCCCAAGTTCAGCCCGCGGACCCTGGACATCGACCTGCTCAGCGTCGGCGAGCTGATCGGCGAGCACGACGGCGTCGCCCTGCCCCGCGCCGGGATCCGCCACCACGCCTTCGTGCTCAGGCCCCTGGCGGAGCTGTTGCCCGACGCCCGGCATCCGCTCGGCGGGGAGCGCTATGCCGACCTCTGGGCCGCCTTCGACGCCCCGGAGCAGGCCCTGTGGCCGGTGGACTTCGTGTGGCGGGGGCGCCGCCTGTCCGGGCAGGCCTGAGGCTCAGTCGTCCGCCAGCACCCCGTCGATCACCGCCCGGCGCCGGCGGGCGAGCTCCTCGCCCAGCGCACGCCCCTCGAAGCCCTCCTCGACCAGGCCGCGCGGCAGGATCTGGCCGGCCAGCCGCCAGGCCAGGGCCAGGGGCTCCGCCAGGTCGGCGACCTCCAGGCTGACCAGGCTGATCAGCGGCGGCACCCGCTCCGGGCGCCGCCAGGCATCCACGGCGTCGAGCCAGGCCATCACCCGGGCGCCGTCCAGTCCCCGTCGCTCGGCGTCGCGGCACAGCGACCGGGTCGCCGCGGCCTGGTCGGCGAGGCGCACCGGCGCGCCGGGCAGCCTGAGCCGATTCCCCAGGCGGCGGCGCGCCTCGCGGTCGAGGTGCTCGACCAGCCGCGCCCACCGCCAGTGGGCCTCCGCCTCGGCGGGGGTATCCTCGGGCAGTCGCGGCAACCGCCCCAGGGCCCGGTCGAGGGCCGCCTCGTCCGCCGCCAGCTCCGGCATCAGCACCGCCAGGGCCCCGCAGTCGTGCAGCGCCTGGAAGTAGACATCCGGCCAGGGCTCGCCCAGGGCCTTCTCGGTCTCGGCCCAGACTCGCTCGGCCACCAGGTGGTCGAGCTCGCCGCTGTCGACCAGGCGGCGCATCAGGGCCCGGGTCTCCTCGGCGATCACGAAGCCCAGGCCGGCGTAGCGGGCCAGGAAGCGCGCGGCGCGCAGCACCCGCAGCGGATCCTCGACGAAGGCCGGCGACACGTGGCGCAGCACCCGCGCCTGCAGGTCGGCCAGCCCGCCGTAGGGGTCCACCAGCTCGCCCTCCGGGGTCTCGGCCATGGCGTTGACGGTCAGGTCGCGGCGCGCCAGGTCCTGCTCCAGGGTGACCTCGGGGCTGGCATGGACCTCGAAGCCGGTGTAGCCGTGCCCGGCCTTGCGCTCGGTGCGCGCCAGGGCGAACTCCTCGTGGGTGTCCGGGTGCAGGAAGACCGGGAAGTCGCGGCCCACGGCCTTGAAGCCGCGGCCGGTCATGACCTCGGGCGTGGCGCCGACCACCACCCAGTCGACATCGGTGACCGGCCAGCCCAGGCGGGCGTCGCGCACGGCGCCGCCGACCCGGTAGACCGCCAGGCCCTCGAGACGGGCATCGCGACGGCGGGGCACGCTCAGGCCTCCACCCGCTCGGGGTGCCGGTGCTGCCAGTCGGTGAAGCCGCCGTCCAGGCTGTAGACCTCGGCGAAGCCCTGGGCGGCCAGCCAGGCGGCGGCCTGCTGGCTGGAGTGGCCGTGGTAGCAGATCACCACCAGCGGCGTCTCCCGGGGCGCCTCGGCCAGCAGCGCCGGAACGCCGGCGTTGTCCAGGTGGCGGCTGCCGGGCAGGTGGCCGGCGGCGAAGCTCGCCGGGTCGCGGATGTCCACCAGGGTCAGGGGGCGGCCGGCGTCGAGCCAGTCGCCCAGGGTGGCGTTGTCCAGGTGCAGGAAGGTCGGCGCAGTCATCGGGCCTCCGGGTCGCGGGGAAGGGGGCAGTGGCGGCTGGGCACGCGGATGCGCTCGCCGCTCTCGAGGTCCAGGGCGGTCAAGGCCCCGCCCCAGACGCAGCCGGTGTCCAGGGCCTCGGCCCGCACCCGGCTGCCGGGGGTGGCGCCCTGCAGGGCGGCCCAGTGGCCGAACAGCAGGCGCGGATCGTCGTCGCGGGGGTACTGGAACCAGGGGGCGAAGCCCGGCGGGGCGCTGTCCAACCCCTCCTTGGCGGTGAAGTCGAGGGTGCCGGCGGCGTCGATGAAGCGCATGCGGGTGAAGGTGTTGACGATCGCCCGCAGCCGGTCGAGGCCCTCCAGGTCGTCCCGCCAGCGGGCCGGGGCGTTGCCGTACATGCGCTCGAGGAAGGCGCCGGCATGCTCGCCGCCGAGCCGCTCGGCGACCTCGTCGGCCAGCGCCACCGCGCGGTCGAGGCCCCAGCGGGGCGGCAGGCCGGCGTGGCTCATCAGGGTGTCGCCGTCGCGGACCACCAGCGGCCGGCTCTGCAGCCAGTCGAGCAGGCGCTCCCGGTCGGGGGCCTCGAGGATGGCCGCCAGGGTGTCCTTGCGCTTGAGCCGGGCCCCGCCGCGCGCCACCGCCAGCAGGTGCAGGTCGTGGTTGCCGAGCACCACCCGGGCGGCGTCGCCCAGGGCGGCGACCTCGCGCAGGCAGGCCAGAGAGCCGCGGCCGCGGTTGACCAGGTCGCCGGCCAGCCACAGCCGGTCGCGGCGCGGGTCGAACGCCAGGCGCTCCAGCAGGGCCACGAACTCCTCGTGGCAGCCTTGCAGGTCGCCGACGGCATAGGTGGTCATGGGCGCTCCCTCGCGTTCAGTGGACCTGGTTGGGGCCGGCCAGCCGGAAGGGGGCGACGGCGACCTCGAAGGGGCGCTGGGAGGCGGTGTCCACGCAGGTGAAGGCGCCCTCCATGACCCCCACGGGACCGTCCAGGATCGCCCGGCTGGTGTAGCGGAAGGTCTGGCCAGGCCCGATCAGCGGCTGCTGGCCCACCACCCCCTTGCCGCGGACCTCCTGGACCTCGCCGCTGCTCTGGGTGATCTTCCAGTGGCGGGCCAGCAGCTGCATGCTGTGCCCGGAGTGGTTGTGCACCGTGATGGTGTAGCTGAACACGAAGCGCCCCTCCTCCGGGTCCGACTCGTCCTCCCGGAAGGCCGGCTCCACGTCGACGCGGATCCCCTCGCCCAGCGCCGGGGCCGTCATGAGTCACCTCCCGCCTCGGCCAGATGATTGGCGATACGCACGAATTCCTCCACGGTCAGGGTCTGGGGACGTCGGCCGGGCGCGATGCCCAGGGCCTCCAGGGCCTCGGCGCCGAGCCGGCCCTTGAGGTTGTTGCGCAGCGTCTTGCGACGCTGGGCGAAGGCCTGGCGCACCACCTCGAACAGCAGCGTCTCGTCGCTGGCCCGATGCGGCGGCTCGGCATGGGGCGTCAGGCGCACGATGGCCGACTCCACCTTGGGGCGCGGCACGAAGGCCTCGGGGGGCACGGTGAACAACGACTCGACCCGGCAGTGGTACTGGGCCAGCACCGACAGCCGGCCGCGCGCCGCGCTGCCGGGCTCGGCGGCCAGCCGCTCGACGACCTCCTTCTGCAGCATGAAGTGCATGTCGGCCACCGCCTCGCCGGCCTCGAGCAGGTGCGAGATCAGCGGCGTGGAAATATTGTAGGGCAGGTTGCCCACCACCCGCAGCGCCGGCCCCTCGCCGCGCAGGGCGCGGAAGTCCATCTTCAGGGCGTCGCCCTCGTGGATGACGAAGCCGGGCTTGTCGAAGAACTGCACGCGCAGCCCGGGGATCAGGTCGCGGTCCAGCTCGATGACCTCGAGGTGGCCGTCCGTCGCCTCCAGCAACGGCTCGGTGAGGGCGCCCTGGCCGGGGCCGATCTCGATCAGGCGCTCGCCGGGCCGGGGGCCGATGGCGCGCACCAGCCGGGCGATGATGCCGGGGTCGCGCAGGAAGTTCTGGCCGAAGCGCTTGCGGGCGCGATGACCCTGGGGGCGGGATGCCATGCACTCTGTCCTTCTGTTCGAATCGGGGGCGACACCGGGCTCAGCCGCGGCCCCGTCGCGCCATCTCGGCGGCGAGGGAGACGGCCACCGCCAGGCTGCCGGGGTCGGCGACGCCGCGGCCGGCCAGGTCCAGGGCCGTGCCGTGGTCGACCGAGGTGCGCACCAGGGGCAGGCCCAGGGTGACGTTGGCGGCGCGGCCGAAGCCGGCGTACTTGAGCACCGGCAGGCCCTGGTCATGATACATCGCCAGCACGGCGTCGGCGTCGGCCAGGTGGCGCGGGGTGAACAGGGTATCCGCCGGCAGCGGGCCGTCAAGGGTCAGCCCCTCGCGGCGCAGGGCCGCCAGGGTCGGGGCGATGGTGTCCAGCTCCTCGCTCCCCAGGTGACCGGCCTCGCCGGCATGGGGATTGAGCCCACAGACGGCGATGCGCGGCGCGTCCAGGCCGAACCAGCGGCGCAGGTCGGCGTCGAGGATCCGCAGCACCCGGCTCAGCCGCGCCGGGGTCACGGCGTCGGCCACCTCGCGCAGCGGCAGGTGGGTGGTAGCCAGCGCCACGCGCAGCGCCCGCGGGCCCTGCCAGCCGGAGCCCGCGGCGTGCAGGGCGCGGTCGGTGGCGAGCATCATCACCACCTCGTCGAGCCCGCAGGCGTCGCGCAGGTATTCGGTGTGGCCGGTGAACTCGGCCTGGCCGGCCTCGACGATCACCGCCTTGTGCAGCGGGGCGGTGACCATGCCCTCCGCCTCGCCGGCGCGGCAGGCCGCCAGGGCCCGGTCCAGGGTCTCGAGCACGTAGCCGGCGTTGCGGGTATCCAGCACGCCGGGGCGGGCCGGGGCGGCCAGCGACACCGGCCACACCGGCAGCCTCCCGGGCCGCGCCTCGGGCACCGGCTCGCCGGGTCCCAGCTCGACGAGCTCCAGGGGCCGGCCGATGGCCGCGGCGCGCTCGGCGAGCAGCTCGGGATCGCCCACCGCCACCGGCCGCCCGGCCGGCGTGCCGGCGGCGGCCAGCATCACCGCGAGCTCGGGGCCGATGCCGGCCGGCTCGCCGGTGGTCAGGGCCAGGACCGGGGCGTCGGTCATGCCCCGGGCTCGAGGCGCTCGTCGACGAAGGCCTCGGCGCGGATCTCCTGGAGCCAGGCCTCCATCTCGTCGCCGGCCTTGCGCTGGAAGAGCGCCTGGCGGGCCTGCTCGCGGCTCAGACCGCCCTGCTGCTCCATGAAGCGCTCGACCTCGCGCTCGGAGAGGCTGACCCGGCCGGCGACCCGGCGCTGCTGGAGCTCGCGCATCAGCAACTCGCGACGCACCTGGTCGCGCATCATGCCCAGCGACAGACCATCGGCCTCCAGGGCGTCGGCGAACTGCTCCAGGGTCATGCCGTTGCCCTCGGCGATGGCCCGCACCTGGCGGTTGAGCTCGGTGTCGTCGACGCTGAGGTTGGCCTCCCGGGCCATCTGCAGCTGGATCTCCTCGACGATCAGGCGGTCGAGCACCTGCTCGCGCAGCGCCTGGTCGGACGGCAGCTCGATGCCCCGGGCGGTCAGCTGGCGGCGGGTCTGGGCGAGGCGGTCCTCCAGCTGGGAGGCCATGATGGCGCCCTCGTTGACCACCGCCACGATGCGGTCCAGGGGCTGGCGCTCCTGGGCCTGGCCGGCCAGGGGCGCGGCCCCCAGCAGCACGGCCAGCAGCAGGGGGGCGAGTTGTCGGCTGCGCATGTCGGTCGTTCCTCTCTCGTTCGGGGTGTCTGGGGGGCCGGCGCCGCGCCGTTCAGGGCCGGCCGAAGGCGGTGCTGCGATATCCGGGAACGGCGCCGTCGAAGTAGCCCGCGGCCTCGCCGCCGACGCCGCCGAGTCCCTTGAAGACGAAGCGCAGGAAGAGGCCGCGGTCCGTGGTGTCGTCGCCGATGGTGTCGGCGGTGCCCTCGTCGTCGATCCACTCGCGCCACACCAGCTGCAGACCATAACAGCAGTCGTTCCACTGCACACCCGCCAGCTGCTCGAGGGTCCGGTCGTTGGTGTTGTCGTAGACCGCCCGGGCGATCAGGTCGAGGCTCGGCGAGACGCGCCAGGCGCCGGAGACGTCGATCTCCTCGCGGTCGTAGCCGCGCACGTCGTCGTCCTCCTCGGCCGGGTCGAAGCCCTGCAGCTCCCAGCGATAGCCCAGGTTGAACGCATGTCCGGCCTCGGCGCGGTACGCCAGGCTCCAGCCGGCGCGCTCGGTGCGCGACAGGTGGTCGTCGTAGAGCCACTCCCAGCAGGTGCGCCAGCGATCGGTCAGCCGCCAGTCGAGCCGGGCGACCAGCGGCGAGCGGTCCCGGGTGGCGTCGTAGAAGCGCTCGAAGCTGGCGAAGTCCTCGCGCTCGGCCTTGTCGGGATCGCCGGCCAGGTCGATGGCGCGATCGTCCAGGTAGTAGGCCTGGCCGAGGCCCAACGAGAGCCGCTCGCGGCCGCCGGCATCCTCCAGCAGCCGGGTCTCCAGGCCCAGCGACAGGCGATTGAGGTCGCCCACCCGATCGCCGCCGGAGAAGCGGTCCGGCGACCACAACTGGTTCCAGGAGAAGGCGCGCTGGCTGGTGTCGAAGTCGGGGAAGTCGCGCTGGTCCTCGGCCGGGACATAGGCGTAGTTGAGGCGCGGCTCCAGGGTCTGGCGGTAGCCGCGCCCGCCCAGCGACAGGTCGCGCTCGAACACCAGGCCGCCGTCCACCGAGGCCACGGGCACGGTCAGCGACGGGGTCTCGCTGCGCTCGGTGTCGCGACGGCCGTAGTCCAGGTCGTAGGCGAGATGGGCCAGCTCGACCCGGGGCTCCAAAAACCCCCAGGGGCGGTCGAGGCGCCAGCCCAGCGCCGGCGTCAGGCGCAGCCGGGTGCCGTCGGCCGCCTCGCGGATCGGGATCCGCCGGCGGCGGTCGCGGAAGTCGTAGAAGCCGTCCTCGTCGCCCTCGACGTCACGCCAGAAGTAGGTGAGGTTGGCGTTCCACTCCTGGTAGAGGCCGCTGTCCTGGGACCAGCGGCCCCGCGCGTCCAGGCTCGGCAGGCGATAGAAGGGCTTGTCGCCCTCGTCCAGGGGATCGTCGAGCTTCTGGTAGCCCTGGGCCCGGGCCTGCAGCCGCCAGACGTCGCCGCGGTAGTCGAGCCGGGCCAGGCGCGCCAGGTGGTCGGTGTCGCGCTCGGCGAAGTCGCGGCCGAAGTCGTCGAAGTAGGCGCCGTCGCTGGCCGCGCCGTATTGCAGGCGATAATCGGTGCGCGCATCGAGGCGGCCGGCATGGCGGACATCCAGGTACCAGCGCGCGTCACCGTCCTCCAGCGAAGAGCCGTCCGAGGCGCCCTCCCCGGCGCGCTTGTCGTCGGCGATATAGGCGCCCTCCAGGGTGCCGGCATCGGACGGGAAGAGGTAGCGATACTCGGCGCCCAGCAGCCAGCCGCGATCGCTGATCCAGCGCGGCGTGAGGGTCGCGTCCTGGTCGGGGGCGATGTTCCAGTAGAACGGCTGGGCATAGTCGAGGCCGTCGCCGCTGCTGCCGACCATCGGCCACAGGAAGCCGGTCTGGCGGCGGTCGTCGATGGGAAAGCGCACCCAGGGCCAGTAGAAGACCGGCACCCGGCCGACCTCCAGGCGCGCGTGGCGGGCGGTGCCGAAGCCGCTCTCGCGGTCGAGCAGGATGTCGTTGCCGACCAGGCGCCACAGCCGGCTGCCCGGCTCGCAGGTGGTGAAGCTGGCCTCGCGCAGGCGATAGCGCCCGTCCGCCAGCCGCGCCAGGCGCACCGCGTCGCCGCGCAGGCGCTGCGCGTGGGCCACGTAGTGGGCGCCCTCGATGCGCGCCGCGTCGCTGTCCAGGGAGAACTCGGCGGCCTCGCCGCGCACCAGCAGGTCGCGGTCGCGGATCGCCAGGGGGCCATCGGCCAGCACCCGGTCGCGGGCCGCGGGCAGGTGGACCCGCGGCGCCTCGAGCTGGGTGTCGCCGCGGCGCAGCACCACCTCGCCGGCGAGCCGAGTCTCGCCCTCGATGCCGTACTCGCCGCTGTCGGCCTCGCTGGCCACCCGCCCCTCGGGCGGCGGCGGCAGTCGGTAGGCCGGCATCACGTAGCGGCCGCGGCACACGGCGCCGGCGGGGCGTTCCTCGCCCCAGGGTTGCCAGTCCAGCTGTGCGGCCGGCAGCGGCTCGGGGGGCGCCGCCAGCGCCGGGCCGGTCAGCAGGCTCGAGGTCATCAGGCCTGCCAGGGCCGTCCAGGTGCGTCGCTTGGCCATGTTCCACGATGTCCTTGGCAGAGTGAATCGGTATTATACAGCCCCCGAGCGCGCTGTCCCGCCGACGCGCCCCGGTCGTCGCCGACGACGTGGGGCCTCAGCATGCGGCGCCGCCCCGGGGCCGTCAACCGACGCTCCGCCACCCGATGACCGAGAGGTGAAGATGCCCGAGGCCGATGCCCCGACGCGCCACGACTGCCTGCGCCAGTGGGTCGCCCGCCGCCACGGCCTGGCCCCGGCGGCCGTCGACCTGCGCCTGGCGGCCGGCGATGCCAGCTTTCGCCGCTACTACCGGCTGCGGCTGCCGGACGGCGACACGCGGATCCTGATGGACGCCCCGCCCGACCGGGAGGACAGCGCCCCCTTCGTGGCCGTGGCGCGCCGCTGGGCCGAGGCCGGCCTGCCGGTGCCGGCCCTGCACGGCGTGGATCTCGCCGCCGGCTTCCTGGAGCTCGACGACCTGGGCGACACCCCGCTGCAGAGCCGCTTCGCCGCCGAGGACGACCCCGCCACCCTGGCCTGGCACGAGCGCGCCCTGGATCTCGTCCATGACCTCCAGAACCGCGCCGCCCCGGATGGCCTGCCGCCCTATGACGCCGCGCTGCTCGGCCGCGAGCTGGACCTCTTCCCCGAGTGGTGCCTGGCGCGCTGGCTCGACGTCGCCCCGCCGCCCGGCTGGGACGCCCTGCGCCAGGCGCTGATCGAGGCCGCCCTGGCCCAGCCGGTGGTCACCGTGCACCGGGACTTCGACGCCATGAACCTGATGGTGGTCGAGGAGCGCCTCTACCTGATCGACTTCCAGGACGCCGTGGCCGGCCCCATCAGCTATGACCTGATCTCGCTGCTGCACGGCCGCTACTGCCGCTTCGCCCCGGCGCAACGTGCGGCCTGGATCGAGGCCTTCCGGGCCCGCGCGGTGGCCGACGGCCGGCTCGCGGCGGGCGTCGCCCCGGACGCCTTCCGCCGGCAGGTGGCGGGCATGGCCGCCCAGCGCAGCCTCAAGGTGCTGGGCATCTTCTGCCGGCTGACCCTGCGCGACCATCGCGACGGTTATCTCGCCCGGCTGCCGCACTTCCTCGCCCACCTGGAGGACGCCCTGGCCGAGCTCGACGGCCACGACGCCGTCCGGGCCTGGCTCGCCGACACCCTGCGCCCCGCCCTGGCGGCGCGACTGGCCGCGGAGGGGGCGGCATGAAGGCGATGATCCTGGCCGCCGGCCTCGGCACCCGCATGCGCCCGCTCACCGACCGCTGTCCCAAGCCGCTGCTGCCGGTAGCCGGCAAGCCGCTGATCGTCCACCACCTGGAACGCCTGGCCGCGGCGGGCATCCGCGAGGTGGTGATCAACGTCAGCTACCGGGCCGAGCAGATCATCGAGGCCCTGGGCGACGGCGGCGACTTCGGGGTGCATATCGCCTGGAGCCGCGAGGAGGCCCCGCTGGAGACCGGCGGCGGCATCCGCCGCGCCCTGCCGCTGCTCGGCGAGGCCCCCTTCTGGCTGGTCAACGGCGACGTCTGGTGCGACCTCGCCCCCGACGCACTCCCCGCCCTCGACGACGACCTGGCCCGGCTGGTGCTGGTGGACAACCCCGACCACCATCCGGACGGCGACTTCCACCTGGACGCCGCGGGGCGGGTGCACGCGACGGGCGCGCCCCGCCTGACCTACGCCGGCCTGGCGCAGCTCGACCCGGCGCTGGTGGCCGACCGGGCCGACGGCGCCTTCGCCCTGGCGCCGCTGCTGCGCGCGGCCATGGCAGAGGGGCGGGTCGCCGGCCATCATCATCGCGGCGCCTGGGTGGATGTCGGCACCCCGGCGCGCCTCGCGGCCCTGGACCGCCGCCTGCGCGACGGCCGGGGCTGAGCCCCGGCGCCGACAGCTGCTATGCTGCCCGCCTCCCCCTTGCCCGCAATCCAGAAGGACCCCGCCTATGAAAGCCACAGTGAAATGGACCGACGGTCGCCAGTTCGTCGCCTCGGGATGTGGACAGTCGGCAGCGGCCGCGGTGGAGTCGCGCGTTTAATCAACAGGAAGGAACTCAGCTCATGAAAGCCACAGTGAAATGGACCGACGGTCGCCAGTTCGTCGCTGAGGCCGGCAGCGGCCACAGCGTGGTCATCGACGGCCCCCCCGACCACGGCGGCCACAACACCGGCCCCCGCCCCATGGAAATGCTGCTGATGGGCATGGGCGCCTGCACCTCCTTCGACGTGCTGGAGATCCTCGAGAAGTCCCGGGCCCCGGTCTCGGACTGCGTGGCCAGCGTCGAGGCCGAGCGCGCCGACGCCGTGCCCAGCGTCTTCACCAGGATCCACGTGCACTTCACGGTCAGCGGCCGCGGCCTCAAGGAGAAGCAGGTCAAGCGCGCCGTGGAGCTGTCCGCCGACAAGTACTGCAGCGCCTCGATCATGCTGGCCAAGGGCGGCGTCGAGGTGACGCACTCCTTCACCATCGTCGAGGACTAAGCCGCCCCGCCGCGGCGGCGAAAAAAATCCGCCGCGGCGGGTGCGCCGTCACGGCGGGCTGTGCATAATACGCGCCTTTCGATCGCCAGGGGTTCCGGCGCCGCTCGTCGGGATGATACATCCGCCACTTTGGGAGGCTCGGACGTGACCGACAATCTCCGACTCCACGGGTTCAACAACCTGACCAGCTCCCTGAGCTTCAACATCTACGACATCTGCTACGCGAAGACCGAGGAGCAGCGCAAGGCGTACATCGACTACATCGATGAGCTCTACAACGCCGAGCGCCTGACGCAGATCCTCAAGGACGTCACCAACATCATCGGCGCCCATGTGCTCAACATCTCTCGCCAGGACTACGAGCCCCACGGCGCCAGCGTGACCATCCTGATCGCCGAGCACGAGCTGGAGGACGCCGATCCCGAACAGATGGAGCCCGGTCCCGGCCCGCTGCCGGAGACGGTGGTCGCCCACCTCGACAAGAGCCACGTCACGGTGCACAGCTACCCGGAGTCCCATCCGGACAACGGCATCAGCACCTTCCGCCTGGACATCGACGTGTCCACCTGCGGCCAGATCAGCCCGCTGAAGGCGCTGAACTACCTGATCCACAGCTTCGACTCCGACATCGTCACCATGGACTACCGGGTGCGCGGCTTCACCCGGGACGTAGACGGCAAGAAGCTGTTCATCGACCACGACATCACCTCCATCCAGGACTACCTGGCCGAGGACACCAAGCAGGCCTACCAGATGGTGGACGTGAACGTGTACCAGGAGAACATGTTCCACACCAAGATGCTGCTCAAGGACTTCGAGCTGGACAACTACCTGTTCGGCACCTCGCGCCGGGACATCTCCTTCGAGGAGGCGCGGGACATCGAGAGCCGCCTGCGCAAGGAGATGCTGGAGATCTTCTACTCGCGCAATATGGACTAGCCCGCGCGGAGCGCGGGAGCCATAAGCTGTAAGCCCCCCGAAAGCCCCGAAACCCCCACCGGTGCTGACCGATGGGGGTTTCGCCTTTTCTTACAGCTTAAAGCTTACGGCTTACAGCTTATAGACCGATTTGGTCATCACCCTGGAGGCCAGCGTCATGCCGGCCTTGACCGGCCCGGGGAAGCGGGCGCCGCCGGCGGCCAGGGCCTGTTCGGCGTGCTGAGCCTCGTCGACGGCCATCTGGCGCAGCACCGACCGGGAGCGGTGGTCGCCGGGGGGCAGGCGATCCAGATGGGCGTCGAGGTGGCGCCCCACCTGTTCCTCGGTGGCGGCCACGAAGCCCAGGCTGACGCGATCGCCCACGGCCCCGGCCAGGGCGCCGAGGCCGAAGGAGGCGGCGTAGAACAGCGGGTTGAGCCGGCTGGTGCGACCGCCGAGCTCGGTGATGCGGTCCTCGCACCAGGCCAGGTGGTCGATCTCCTCCTGGGCGGCCTCCTCCATCTGCTCGCGGACCTCGGGCAGCTTGGCGGTCAGCCCCTGGCCCTGGTAGAGCGCCTGGGCGCAGACCTCGCCGGTATGGTTGATGCGCATCAGCCCCTCGGCGTGGCGGCGCTCGTCGTCGCTCAGGGCCTCGTCGCGCACCTCGGGGCCGGCCGGCGAGGGACGGGCGGCCTTGGCCGCCCGGGGCACGAGCGTGCGCAGCACGGCGTCGAACTGGCAGACCAGGTGGTCGGCGCGGGAAAACTGGCGGTTCATGACACCCCCCTGACTCGATGGTGCGCTCATTGTAACCGAGTCGCCCCGGGGCGGGCAGTGCCCGGACGCGACGACGCCGCCCGGCGGGCGGCGTGCGCGAGATGCACCCGATGCGTCGAACGCCGCACGGGACCGCGGCGAGCCGCGGGTTGCCGACTACCCAGCCGGCCAGGTAAAGCGTCGACCGCCCATCAGGTGCATATGAATATGGTAGACGGTCTGGCCGCCCTGGTCATTGCAGTTCATCACCACCCGATAGCCGTCCTCGGCGAAGCCCTCGCGCTCGGCGAGCCGGGCGGCGGTGTACTGCAGGCGCCCCACCAGCGCCAGGTCGCCGTCCTCCTCGATGTCGTTGAGGGTGGCGATGTGCCGCTTGGGCACGATCAGCATATGGGTGGGGGCCTGGGGGTTGATGTCGTTGAAGGCCAGCACCTCGTCGTCTTCGTAGACGATATCGGCGGGAATCTCGCGATCGATGATCTTGCAGAACAGGCAATCCATGGGGGCGTGCTCCTCGTCGTGGCGGAGAATCAGCGGAAGCGCCGCTGGGTGAGCAGGTGGCGCACCAGCGGGCCCAGGATCAGCTCCATGGCCAGCGGCATCCGCGAGCCCGGCACCACCAGGGTGTGGGGGCGGCTCATGAAGGCATCCTGAATCATCGCCAGCAGGTAGGGAAAGTCCACCGTGGCGGGATCGCGGAAGCGGATCACCACGAAGGACTCGGCATCGGCGGGGATGTCCTGCACCTCGAAGGGGTTGGAGGTGTCCACCGTGGGAACCCGCTGGAAGTTGATGTGGGTGCGCGAGAACTGCGGCTGGATGTAGCGCACGTAGTCGTCCATGCGCCCCAGGATGGTGTCGATCACCGCCTCCTGGGAGTAGCCCCGGTAGCGCATGTCGCGATCGATCTTCTGGATCCACTCCAGGTTCATGGTCGGCGCCACCCCGACCAGCAGGTCGACGTGCCGGGCGATATCGTGGTCGGCGGTGACCAGGCCGCCGTGCAGGCCCTCGTAGAACAGCAGGTCGGTGCCGGTGGGCAGCGGCTGCCACTCGGTGAAGGTGCCCACCTGGTAGCCGGCCTCGATCATCGACTTGTCTTCGGCGTGGATGTAGTGGCGATAGGTACCGGTGCCGTGTTCGCCGTACTCCTGGAACAGCGTCTCCAGGCGGTCGAGCAGGTTGGCCTCCACGGCGAAGTGGGACAGCTTGTCCTTGCGCTCGGGCTCCTCGCGGAAGATCCGCGCCAGCTCCTGGCGGGTGTAGCGGTGGAAGGCGTCGCCGTCGACGAAGGCGGCGTGCACGTCCTCCCGGGCGAACATGCGCTCGAAGGTGCGCTTGACGGTGGTGGTGCCGGCCCCGGAGGAGCCGGTCACGGCGATGATCGGATACTCCCGGGACATCAGGCCGTCTCCGCCAGGCGCTCGCGCACCGCCTCGGGAATCGCCACCGGGCGCCCGGAGGCCGGATCCACCAGCATCAGGTTGAGCCGCGCGGTGGCCACCACGGCGGCATCCGCCTCGCGGCGCAGGCGATGGTAGACGGTGATTGCCTTGCGGCCCGGAGCCGGGATGGCGGTGTCCGCCACCAGCGCCTCGGGCCAGCGCGCCTCGGCCTGGTACTGGACGGCCAGGTCGGCGGCCACGCTGGGATAGCCGCCCATGTCGCCCTCGGCGAGCCCCAGGGCGGCCAGGGCCTGGATGCGGGCCTCATGGAGCAGCGACACCAGGGCGTCGTGGCCGAGGTGGCGGCCGTAGTTCATGTCGGTCACGCGCACCGTCAGCGGGTGGCGATGGCGGATATCGGCCTCGGGAAAGTCCAGCCTGACGCGCTCCATGCAGCCTCCTCGTATTGGTTCCGGGCGGACGCCTCAGCCCTCGCCGCCTTCCCGGGCGATGGCGCGGTGGGCGATGTCGCGACGGTAGAGCGCGTCCGGCCAGTGGATCTCGGCCACCCCCCGGTAGGCCAGGTCGCGGGCGGCGGACACGCCCTCGCCCAGGGCGGTGACGCACAGCACCCGGCCCCCGGCGGTGACGGGCTGGCCGTCGTCGCCCGCGGCGGTGCCGGCATGGAAGACCTTGCAGCCGGTGGCCTCGGCCGCCTCGAGCCCGGCGATGGCGTCGCCCTTGCGATAGCCGCCGGGATAGCCGCCGGCGGCCATCACCACGCCCACCGCGGCCCGCGCGTCCCAGTCGCAGGCGCGCCCGGCCAGCTCGCCGCGGGCCCCGGCCAGGCACAGCTCGGCCAGGTCGGAGGTCAGGCGCATCATGATCGGCTGGGTCTCGGGGTCGCCGAAGCGGCAGTTGTACTCGATCACCCGGGGGTTGCCCTCGGCGTCGATCATCAGCCCCGCGTACAGGAAGCCGGTGTAGGGGTGCCCTTCCTCGGCCATGCCGCGCACCGTGGGCCGGATGACCCGTTCCATGACGCGCTCGAAGACCGTGTCGGTGACCACCGGCGCCGGCGAGTAGGCGCCCATGCCGCCGGTGTTCGGCCCGCGGTCGCCGTCGAGGGCGCGCTTGTGGTCCTGGCTGGTGGCCATGGGCAGCACCGTGTCGCCGTCGACCATGACGATGAAGCTGGCCTCCTCGCCCTGCAGGAAGTCCTCGATCACCACCCGGGCGCCGGCATCGCCGAAGGCGTTGGCCTCGAGCATGTCGCGCACCGCGGCCTCGGCCTCGGCCAGTGTCTGGGCGACGATGACGCCCTTGCCGGCGGCCAGGCCGTCGGCCTTGATGACGATCGGCGCCCCGCGCTCGGCCAGGTAGGCGAGCGCCGGCTCCACGGCCACGAAGGTGCGATACTCGGCGGAGGGAATGGCGTGGCGGGCCAGGAAGTCCTTGGTGAAGGCCTTGGAGCCCTCGAGCTGGGCGGCCCCGGCGGTGGGGCCGAAGATCGCAAGGCCGGCCTCGCGGAAGCGGTCGACCACGCCGGCGACCAGCGGCGCCTCGGGGCCGACGATGGTCAGGTCGACGCCTCGCTCGCCGGCGAAGGCGACCAGGCCGTCCAGGTCCTCGGCGCCCACGGCCACGTTCTCGAGACCGGGCTCCCGGGCGGTGCCGGCGTTGCCCGGGGCCACGAAGACGGTCTCGACCCGGGGGGACTGGGCGACCTTCCAGGCCAGGGCGTGTTCGCGGCCACCGCCGCCGATGATCAGAACCTTCATCCGCTGCTCTACCTCGCTACCGGGGAAAAACGTCGCGGCATTATGTCAGAAAGCGTCCCGCTGCGCCGCCCCGCGGCGCCTAGGAATCGTCGTCGTCCTGGCGGCCCTTGCCGCCGAGGTTCTGCTGCCAGAAGCGCATGTTCTCCTCGGCCAGCTCGCGCATCAGCTCCATGGGAGTGTGGCGCATGGCCTGCTGCCACTGGTCCTGCATGTGCTTCTGCTGTTCCATCATCAGCCGGGTCCCCTGCTCCAGGTAACGAGCCAGGGGCAGCGGCTGGGCCATGTTGTAGACGCGGATGAACTGGGCCAGCAGGTCGTTGGAGAACACCTGGGCGTCGCCGTCGGCCTGCTCCTGCTCGATGATGATGGTCAGCAGGATGGTGCGGGTCAGGTCCTCGCCGCTCTTGGCGTCCTCGACCCGGAAGGGCACCTCGTCCAGGATCAGCTTGCGCAGGTCCTCGAGGGTCACGTAGCGGCTCTGCTCGGTATCGTAGAGCCGGCGATTGGCATACTTGCGAATCACGCGCACGGCGCTGCTCCTCGTTGTTCGTCGCGGGCGGGCGGCTGCCTCCCGATGCGATCATTGTGCACCGCCCCACCCGCCATGCAAGGGAAAGGCGGTTTTCCGGCACCGCGGGCCGATCCACATCGCCCGGACGGTGGGGTAGACTCCGCGGTCCGCGACACGTCCCAAGGCACCGCTTTGCCACCGAGGCCCCATGAACCTGATCCTGCTCTCCCCCGACGACCTCGAGAACGCCCGCCTGGCCCGGGTCCGCGATCCGCGCCGCCTGGCCCACCTGGCGGAGGTCCACCGCGCCCGCGTCGGCGACACCCTGACCCTGGGCCTCGAGGGCGGCCTGCTGGGCCGGGGCGAGCTGCTGAGCCTGAGCGACGAGGAGGCGGTCTTCGACGTCTCCGGGCTGGACCAGGCCCCGCCGCCGGCCCTGCCGGTGCACCTGGTGCTGGCCCTGCCCCGGCCGCGCATGCTGGCGCGCACCCTCGAGCACGTGACCGCGCTGGGCGTGAAATCGCTGACCCTGCTCAACACCCGCCGCGTGGAGAAGAGCTACTGGCAATCGCCGGAGCTGTCCGAGGACAAGATCCGCCGCCATTTGCTCCTGGGGCTGGAGCAGGCCCGGGACACCCGGCTGCCGACGGTGACCCTGGCCAAGGGCTTCCGTCCCTTCGTCGAGGACCGCCTGCCGGCGCTGCTGGAAGGCCGGCAGGGGCTGCTGGCCCACCCCGGCATGCCCGACGCCTGCCCCAGGGGGGTCGAGGCTCCCACCCTGCTGGTGGTGGGCCCGGAGGGCGGCTTCATCCCCTGGGAGGTGGAGCGGCTCCTGGAGGCCGGCTGCCGGGGCATTCACCTGGGCCCGCGCATCCTGCGGGTGGAGACCGCCGTGACCGCCCTGCTCGCCCGCCTGTTCTGATCGCGCCCCCCGCGGCAACGCCGCCTCAGGGCGCCGTGCGGCGCAGCCGCTCCAGCAGGGCCAGGGTGGCGAAGCCGTCCGGGGTCACGCCGAGCTCGCGCTGGAAGGCCCGCAGCCCCCGGCGGGTATCGGGGCCCAGCAGGCCGTCCACGGCGCCCACCGGATAGCCGCGCCGCGCCAGCCGCTGCTGCAGCTCGCGCACCTGGTCGTGACGCAGCGCCGGCTCCTCCCGGGGCCAGTCGCCGCGAATCGCCGGCCGCCCGGCCAGGGCGTCGGACAGCGCGGAGACCGCCAGGGCATAGCTGGTGGCGTTGTTGTAGCGGCGGATGACCCGGAAGTTGGGCCCCACCAGGAAGGCCGGCCCTCGGGCCCCGGCCGGGGCGATCACCGCCGCCTCGTCGAACGCCGCCAGGGGGCGGCCCTCGACGCCGCGCACGCCCCGGGCCGCCCATTCGGCCGCGGAGCGCCGGACGGCGGGCTCCGCCTGGCCATGGTCGAAGCCGGCCGGCAGCACCACCTCCTGCCCCCAGGGCTCGCCCCGGCGCCAGCCGGCCTCGGCGAGGTAGCGGCCGATGGAGGCCAGCGCGTCCGGGACGCTGCCCCAGATGTCGCGGTGCCCGTCGCCGTCGCCATCGGCGGCGTGGGCCAGGTAGCTGGACGGCAGGAACTGGGGATGGCCCATGGCGCCGGCCCAGGAGCCGACCAGCCGATCGGGCGCCACCTCCCCGGCCTCGAGGATGCGCAGGGCATCGAGCAGCTCGTCCCGGGCGAAGGCGCGGCGACGCCCCTCGTAGGCCAGGGTCGCCAGCGCCGACAGGGTCTCGACGTCGCCCTGGTAGCCGCCGTAGCTGCTCTCGATGCCCCACACGGCCACCAGCACCTCGGCCGGCACCCCGTAGCGTTCGGCCGCCGCCCGCGCCGCCGCGCGGTGCGTGGTCAGCCGCTGGCGCCCCAGGCGGATGCGGGTCGGCGACACGGCGGCGTCCAGGTAGGTCCAGATCGGACGCACGAACTCCGGCTGATGGCGATCCCGCTCGATGACCTCGGGGCGCAGGCGCAGCCCGTCCAGGACCCGGGCCAGGGTGGCCTCGCCGATGCCGGCCTCCCGGGCCCGGCGGTGGAAGTCGGCGCGCCAGGCCGCGAAGGAAGCGGCGGCCGGGGCCGGCGTGGCGGCCTCGGCCGGGGCGACGAGCAAGGGAGCGCCCTGGCCGCCGGCGAGGGCGGCCCAGAGGCAGGCGGCGAGGAACGGACGAGACGGCATGGCGACGATGGCTTCCCTGGGACGACGAGAGCCCGATGATCGCCGAGATCGCGCCGTCAGGCCAGTCGCATCAGCCGCAGGAGCAGCAGAAGGTGGGCGGCCACCACGACCAGGGTCAGCAGGGTGCGCAGGCGGCGATAGTGGCCGGGCAGCCCAGACGCCCCGGGGCCCGCCTCGTAGGCGCGCAGGGCGAGGAAGCCCGCCGCCAGGCAGCCGGCCCCCAGCCGGGCGTCGATCAGCAGCGCCGGCCAGGCCACCAGGCTCGGCAGCACGGCCACCGCCAACCGTCGATGGCGGACGGCGGCCGCCACGCCGCCGCCCAGCGCCAGGCCCCAGTGCACTCCGCCCAGGAAGGACAGGATCACCGCCCCATAGGCCAGGAAGGCCTGGATGGCCAGCACCTGCCAGAAGGGCGGCGCCAGCCAGGCGGCGGCCAGGGCTCCCAGGAAGGGCAGCAGGCCGGCGAGCCCCAGGCCCCGGGTCAGGCGTTCGAAGCGGGCATCGTGCATGGCGTCGCCTCCATCGCTTCAGGGCGAGGCCCCGACATCGGCGTCCGGCTCGGCCGCCGCCAGGGGGGCCGGGAAGGCCTCGGGGGCGGCGCGCCACGGCCGATGACGGTCATGTCCCGGCGGCAGCGCGGCCAGGGCGGGCTGCCAGCGCGCCACGTACTCGCCACGGGGGTCGTAGTGTTCGGCCTGGCGCAGCACCGCGAAGCGCCGCGGGCGCTCATGCCGCCCCTGGCCGGCCAGGTAGGCCCAGTTGCCCCAGTTGCTGGCCGCGTCGTGATCGATCAGGCAGCGCTCGAACCAGCCGGCGCCCAGCCGCCAGTCGCCGCCCAGGTCGTGCAGCCAGTAGCTGGCCACGTTCTGGCGGGCGCGGTTGGACAGCCAGCCGGTGGCCGCCAGCTCGCGCATGCCGGCATCGACCAGGGGCACCCCGGTCTCGCCGCGGGTCCAGGCCGCGAAGGCCTCCCCCGGATCGGGCCAAGGGCGGGCGCCGAACAGCCGTGGTCCGTCCTGCCAGGCCGCCCAGTGGAAGTAGTCGCGCCACAGCAGCTCGAAGCGCAGCCAGCGGCTCGAGTCGCTCTCGCCGTGCTCCGCCTCCCAGGCCCGCAGGGCATCGTTGACCCGCCGCGCGGACAGGCAGCCCATCGCCAGCCAGGGCGACAGCCGGCTGGAGAAGTCGGCGCCGGCCAGACCGTTGCGGGTCCGGGCATAGTGGGCCACGGCGCCGCCGTGCCACAGATAGTCGGCCAGGCGCGCCGCGCCCGCCTCCTCGCCGCCGGTGAAACCGAAGTCGCCCCTCGGCGAGGCCTGCCAGCCCGCCGCCCGGGGACAGATCCGCCCCAGGGCGGGCAGCCCCCGGGGGGCGCCCGAGGGCCAGGGCGGCAGGGTCAGGGGCGCCGGGGCGGCCGGCGGCGGCGACGCCTCGGCCAGCCGGCGGCGAAAGGCGGAGAAGCTCGCCGGCAATGCCTCCACGGCCGTCGGCAGGTGCTCCCGGCCCAGCAGCATGCCCCCCTCGCGCTCCTCCACGGGACACACCGCCTCGAGCCGGCGCCGCAGGCGACTCACCGCGGCGCGTTCCTCCCAGCCCGGATCCCGGCGCACGCGCACCCGGTCGGCCCCCAGCATCTCGGCCAGGCGCGCCACCTCCTCGGCCGGGTCGCCCAGGCGCACCAGCAGGTCGCTGCCGCGCTTGAGCAGCTCGCCGCGCAGGGCGATCAGGCTCTGCCAGAGGAAGCCCAGGCGCGCCGGACCGATGCGCGCCTCGTCGAGCCAACGCCGGTCCAGCACATAGAGGCACAGCAGCTGCTGGCCCAGGCCCTCCCCCAGCAGGGGGTTGTCGGCCAGGCGCAGATCCTGGCGCAGCCAGATGACGTCGATGCTCATGGCGTTCTCCTGTCGCGCCGTGCGCGGCGGCAGCGTTCGCTGCAGTGGCGCACCTCGTCCCAGCAGCGCGCCCACTTGCGGCGCCAGCGGAAGGGGCGCCCGCAGGTCCGGCAGGGCTTGCTGGGCAGGTCGGCCTTGCGGCGCATGGCGGCCTCATCATGTACATTTAAAATAATCTGTATAGCATATGTACATGATAATGCGTCGAGCCGACAACGCAAGCGGCCACCCGAGGGTGGCCGCCGGCGTCGAGGCGGGGCAGGGTCAGCGGGCGTCCCGGTCGCCGTCGTCTTCGAGGCCGCTGTGCAGCCGGTGGGTCAGGGGATCGTAGTGGGGGCGCAGCTCGTCCTTGACGGTGCCGTCCCACAGGCGGGTGCCGACGAAATAGCCGGCGCGCCCGATGGCGTGCGCCGCCACCGGGGCGGTCAGCATCACGAAGATCACGACCCCCAGGGCTCGGGCCACCACGGCGCCCTCGCCGAAGTGCAGGGCCACGGCCAGCATGATCAGCGCGATGCCCAGGGTGGCCGCCTTGGTGGTGGCGTGCATGCGGGTCAGCAGGTCGGGCAGGCGCAGCACGCCCAGCGCGGCCACCAGCATGAAGGCCGTGCCGCCCAGCAGCAGGGCGCCCTTCAAGAGCTCAATCATCGCCCCGCCCTCCCCGTTCGACGAAGCGCGCGAAGCCGACGGTGGCCATGAACCCCATCAGCGCCATGACGATGGCCACATCCAGCAGCTCGGCGACGTCGGCGGCGATGGTCAGCAGGCCGATGATGCCCACCGTCAGGGTGGCGAACAGCTCGAGGGCCACCACCCGGTCGGGCAGGCTGGGGCCCCGCCAGAGCCGCGCCAGGGCCAGGCCGAGCCCCGCCGTCAGGGCCAGCAGACACGACGCCAGGATGGCGGACATGGCAACCTCCTCCGCGGCTAGTCGAACAGCGCCAGCGCCCGGCGCTCGAGCTCGGCCAGGCTGCGCCGCAGGGCCGGCTCGTCGTCGAGGAACATGGCATGAATATAGAGCACGCGGCGGTCGTCGGAGACATCCAGGCTCAGCGTGCCCGGCGTCAGCGAGATCAGGTTGGCGACCAGGGCGATCTCGAACTCCCGCCGCGCGGTGAGCGGCATGGCGATCACCCCGGGGCGCATGTACCAGGGCGGCGTGACGATGTCGTAGGCGACCTTGAAGTTGGCCATCACCAGCTGGCGCAGGAAGAAGGCCATGAAGCCCAGCAGCCGGGGGACCCGCTGGGCGTGGCCGGCCAGCACCGGGACCTGCGGCTGCAGGACCGCCAGCGCCAGGTAGGCCAGCACCAGCCCGGCGAGCAGGTTGGGGCCGCTGAAGTCGCCGCTCAGCACCACCCAGGCGAGCCCCAGCAGCAGGTTCCAGACCGCGGCGATCATGGCGCGCCTCCCGGGCCCAGCACCGCCTCGATGTAGCGCTCGGGCGCCAGCAGCTGGGCCGCCGAGGCCTCGGCCAGGGCGTAGAGGGGCCCGGCCTGCAGGCCGATGGCCAGGGTGCAGAGCGCCAGCCCCGCCACCGGCGCCGCCATCAGCCACAGGGTGGCGCGCCCCGGCGCCGCGGGGGGCGAGGCGCCCTCCGGCGGCGCCTTCCAGAACGCCTCGGCCCAGATCTTGACCATCGAATACAGGGTCAGCAGCCCGACCAGCAGGGCGACGGCGGTGACCCCGTAGGCCTCGGCCTCGAGGCCGGCCCGCAGGATCAGCAGCTTGGCGAAGAAGCCCGAGAGCGGCGGCATGCCCGCCAGGGACAGCGCGGAGACCAGGAACAGCAGCGCCAGCCAGGGGGTACGGCGATACAGCCCGCCGAGGCATTCCAGCCGATGGCTGCCGCCCAGGCGATGGATCAGGCCGGCGATCAGGAAGAGGTTCGCCTTCACGATGATGTGGTGGACGATGTAGAAGAGCCCGCCCAGCACCGCCAGCGGCGTGAACAGCGCCAGCCCCAGCAGCATGTAGCCGATCTGGCTGACGATATGGAACGACAGGATGCGGCGCACCTCGAACTGCGCCACGGCCCCCAGCACCCCGGTCAGCATGGTCAGGCCCGCCGCCCACAGCAGGATCTCGTGGGTATACCCCGGGTGGTGCGGGAACAGCAGGGTGAAGACGCGGAACAGGGCATAGACCCCGACCTTGGTCAGCAGCCCGGCGAACAGCGCCGATACCGCCACCGGCGGGGTGTGGTAGGAGGCCGGCAGCCAGAAGAACAGCGGGAAGGCCGCGGCCTTGATGCCGAAGGCGACCATGAACATCAGCGCCAGCACGTCCACCAGGCCGGGATCCACGGCGGCCAGGCGCCGCGCGACATGGGCCATGTTGAGGCTGCCCACCAGCCCGTAGAGCAGCCCCACCGCGACCAGGAAGATCACCGAGGACAGCAGGTTGAGGGCCACGTACTTGATCGCGCCCTCCAGCTGGGGCCGCTCGTTGCCCAGCGTCAGCAGGGCGAAGGAGGCCACCAGCATCACCTCGAACCAGACGTAGAGGTTGAAGATGTCGCCGGTGAGGAAGGCGCCGACGACCCCCGCCAGCAACAGGTGTATCAGCGGGAAATAGCCCAGCGCCTGGCGCTCGCTGCCCACGGTGGCCAGCGAGTAGAGGGCCACGGCCAGGCCGATGAGCCCGGCGATCACCACCATCAGGGCGCCGAGCAGGTCCGCCACCAGGCTGATGCCGACCGGCGCCGGCCAGTCGCCCACCTGGGCGACCCGGATGCCGTGTTGCCACACCGAGGCCAGCAGCCAGCCGCCGCAGCCCAGCAGCGCCGCCGTGCCGGCCACCGCGATGCTCCGCTGCAGGGCCGGCCGGCGCCAGGCCAGCAGCGACAGCGCGCCGGCGAGCAGCGGCACCAGCAGCGGCAGGGCGACCGGCGGCATCACCGATCGGTGTCCTGCAGCCGGTCCAGGTCGTCGGTGCGCCCCATCTCCCAGGCCCGCCGCACCAGCACCACCGCGAAGGACAGCACGCCGAAGGCGATGACGATGGCGGTCAGCACCAGCGCCTGGGGCAGCGGGTCGGCCACCGGCCCGGCGGGCGCCGACAGCCCCTCGGGCACCAGCGGGGGCGCGCCCCGGCGCAGCCCCGCGGCGACGAAGACCAGCAGGTTGGCGGCGTTGGACAGCAGGATCAGGCCGATCACCAGCTTGACGATGGAGCGGCGCAGCAGCATGTAGACGGCGGCGGCGAAGAGGATGCCGATGGTCACGGCCAGCAAGGCGTCCATGAAACCTCCTGTCAGCGGGAATCCGGGCCCGGGTCGCGCTCCGCCAGGGCGGTGATGGCGGTCAGCAGGGTCCCGAGCACCACCAGGTAGACTCCCAGGTCGAAGAGCAGCGGGGTGGACAGCGGCAGGCCGATCCACGGCAGGGCCCCCCACTGGGCGGTGAAGAAGGGCTCGCCCCGCCCCCAGGCCGGTAGCGCCGAGAGGACGCCGAGCACCAGGCCCAGGCCGATCAGGTCGCGGGGCGCGACGCGCAGCATGCGGGACAGGGCGCGGCGCCCGTGGGCGAACAGATACAGCGCGAAGCCGCCCGCCGCCACCAGGCCGGCGATGAAGCCGCCCCCCGGCGCGTCGTGGCCGCGCAGCAGCAGGAACACCGAGAACAGCAGCTGCAGCGGCAGCAGCCACTGGGCGGCCACCCCCAGGATCAGGGTCCCCGACCTAACCATCGCCCTCGCCCTCCGTTCGCCGGCGCAGCATGGCGTGGACCCCGGTCGCGGCCAGCGCCAGCACGCAGATCTCGCCCAGGGTATCCAGGGCCCGGAAGTCCACCAGGATGACATTGACCAGGTTGCGGCCATGCCCCAGCGGCTGGCCGTTGGCGACCATGTACCCGGACACGCTGTCCGGCCCCCCGGCGCCCAGCACCGCCAGCGTCAGCGCCGCGATCAGGCCGCCGACCAGGCCCGCCACGCCCAGGTCGTGGAGGCGCTGGCGCGACGTCGACAGCCGGGTGAAGGACGGCAGGCGGAACAGCACCAGGACCAGCAGCACCACGGTGAGGGTCTCCACCAGCAGCTGGGTGATCGCCAGGTCGGGCGCCGAGAAGGCCACGAAGATCAGGGCGATGGCGAAGCCCATGCTGCCCAGCAGGGCCACCGCGGCGAGCCGCGAGGGCGCCAGGCAGGCGGCCACCGCCGCCGCGGCCATCAACCCGGCGATCGCCGCCTCGTGGGCCCGCCAGTCCGAGAACGGCCAGTCCGGGAGGCCGTGACGCACCAGCAGCGCCTGGCCCACCAGCCCCGCCCAGGTCACCAGCGTGACCGCCAGATAGGTGCGCAGGCGGCCGTTCTGCAGCCGCCGGGTCTGCCAGGACGCCAGTGCCAGGGTCCGCCAGCCCAGCGCCGAGTGCCAGACCTCGGGCCCCCGGGCCAGCAGCGGGGCCAGGCCGGCGACCAGTCGCTCGCGCACCGCGTCCCAGCGGGCGAAGACCGCCCCGCCCAGCGCCAGCCCGGCCAGCGACAGCCATAGCGGGCCGCCCGCGCCGTGCCAGAGCGCCAGGTGCACCGGCTCGCCGGGCACGCCCAGCCCGGCCAGGGTGGCGTTGACGACGCCGTCCAGGCCGGCCGGCCACAGGCCGAACAGCAGCGACAGCGCGGCCAGCGCCGCCGGCCCGACCAGCAGGCCGACCGGCGTGCCCCGCCGCGAGCAGGGTGTGGCCCGCGGGGCGCCGAGGAAGGGGCGGCAGGCGACGACCGCCGCCACCGCCAGGGTCAGGCCGGCCGCCAGCCCCGTGGCCGCCAGCGCCAGCCAGCCGAGGGGGCCGGTCGCCAGCAGGGCCGCGAACAGCGCCTCCTTGCCGACGAAGCCCAGCAGCGGCGGCATCCCGGCCAGGGACAGCGCGGCCGGCACCGCGATCAGGGCGGTGGCAGGCAGGCGGCGGCGCAGCCCGCCCAGGACGGTGAGGTCCAGGGTGCCGGTCATGACGTCGAGGATGCCGGCGATCAGGAAGAGCGCGCCCTTGTAGAGGGCGTGGGCGATCAGGAACACCAGGCAGGCCGCCAGGGCCGCGCGGGTGCCGATGCCCAGCAGCAGCGTCATGGTGCCCAGGGCCATGACGGTGGAATAGGCCAGCATCAGCTTGAGGTTGGTCTGGCGCAGCGCCATCACCGCCCCGACCACCAGGGTCGCGACGCCCACCGCGCCCAGGGTCAGCGACCAGCCCGAGGTGCCGCCCAGCGCCGGGTGCAACCGCGCCAGCAGGTAGAGCCCGGCCTTGACCATGGTCGCCGAGTGCAGGTAGGCGGAGACCGGGGTGGGCGCCACCATGGCGTTGGGCAGCCAGAAATGGAAGGGGAACTGCGCCGACTTGGTGAAGGCGCCGATCAGCACCCCGGCCAGCGCCGCCGGGTAGAGGGCATCGGCGCGCAGGGCCTCGCCGCGACCGACCAGCGTCGCCAGCGACCAGCTGCCGCCCGCCTGGGCCATCAGCACCAGGCCGACCAGCAGCGCCAGTCCGCCGCCCGCGGTGACCAGCAGGCCCTGCAGGGCGGCCCGGCGTGCCAGGGGGTCGGCGTGACGAAAGCCGATCAGCAGGTAGGACGCGAGGCTGGTGAGCTCCCAGAAGACGAACAGGGCGATCAGGTTGTCCGCCAGCACCAGCCCCAGCATGGCGGTCATGAAGGCGATCAGCACCGCCAGGAAGCGCGGCAGGTCGGCATGGCCGCGCAGGTAGGCGCCGGCATAGATCAGCACCAGGCTGCCGATGGCGGCGATCAGCATCGCGAACAGCCAGGCCAGGCCATCCAGCCGCAGGGTGAGATCCAGCCCCAGGGCCGGCACCCAGGCCCATTCCCGCACCAGGGGCTCGCCCGCGGCGATGCCGGGCCATTGCAGCAGCAGCCAGGCGACGATGGCGGCGGGCCAGAGCGCCAGCAGCGTCGCCGCCCGCGCCCCCGCGAGGCGATGCAGCCAGGGGGCCAATCCGGCGACCGCGATCCCTCCCCATACCAGCGCTTGCATGGCAGCACCTCCGTTTCCGCCGCCCGGGCGGCGCCCGCGGCCATATCGGTGGCTACCGATTCACTCTAGCACCGCTGGCCGTGGAGGGGCGTCGCCAGCGCGTGACCGAAGGACGCAAGGAGGGCGCGAGACGCGGCACATTGCGGTAGAGTGTTGAGCCGATTGCCATTGATGGGCCCATCTTCGCCCAGGGACGCAAGGCGAGCTCCCGCCCCACGCGGGCCGTTCCTGTGGCAGCATGGCGCCCCCAGCCAACGCAACCGTGCAGGATGATCGACCGATGACCTTGCTGTGGATAGCCCTGCTACCCCTTCTCGGCGTGCTGGTGCCGGCCTTCGGCGCCGGGCTGCGACGCCGCGAGTGCTCCCTGGCCACCGCCGCCCTGCCCCTGCTGGCGCTGCTGCTGACCCTGGCCGAGGTCCCGGCCCTGGTCGACGGCGAGACGCTGCGCTTCGCCGTCGACTGGCTGCCGGCCCTGGGCCTGGAGCTGGCCTTCCGCCTGGACGGCCTGACGCTGCTGTTCAACCTGCTGATTCTCGGCATCGGGCTGCTGATCCTGCTCTATGCCCACTTCTACCTGGCCCCCGAGGAGCCCTACGGCCGCTTCTATGCCTACCTGGTGCTGTTCATGGCCTCCATGGTCGGCATCGTCATGGCCGACAACCTGCTGCTGCTGTGGCTCTTCTGGGAGCTCACCAGCCTGTCGTCCTTCCTGCTGATCGGCTTCTGGTCGCAACGCAGCGACGCCCGCAAGGGCGCGCGCATGGCCCTGGCGGTCACCGGCGCCGGCGGGCTCGCCCTGCTCGCCGGCTTCCTGCTGATCGGCGATATCGTGGGCAGCTACGACCTGGATCGCGTGCTGGCGAGCGGCGAGGCGATCCTCGCCGATCCGCGCTACCCGCTGACCCTGGCCCTGGTGCTGATCGGCGCCTTCGCCAAGTCGGCGCAGTTCCCCTTCCAGTTCTGGCTGCCCCACGCCATGGCCGCGCCGACGCCGGTGTCCGCTTACCTGCACTCGGCGACCATGGTCAAGGCCGGCATCTTCCTGATGGCGCGGCTGCACCCGGCGCTGGCCGGCAGCGAGCTGTGGCACCTGACGGTCTCGCTGGTGGGCATGACCACCCTGCTCTACGGCGCCTGGTTCGCGCTGATGAAGACCGATCTCAAGGGCATCCTGGCCTTCTCCACGGTCAGCCACCTGGGCCTGGTCACGGTGCTGCTGGGGATAGGCAGCCCCATGGCGGTGCTCGCCGCCCTCTTCCACATCCTCAACCACGCCACCTTCAAGGCGGCACTGTTCATGAGCGCCGGCATCATCGATCACGAGACCGGCAGCCGCGACCTGAGCCGCCTCGGCGGGCTGCGCCGCGCCATGCCGATCACCGCCCTGCTGACCTCGATCGCCGGGGCGGCCATGGCCGGGGTGCCGCTGTTCAACGGCTTCCTGTCCAAGGAGATGCTGTTCGCCGAGACCCTGACCACGCCGGTGCTGGGCGGGCTGAGCTGGCTGATGCCGCTGCTGGCGACCGCCGGCGGGGTGCTCTCGGTGGCCTACTCGCTGCGCCTGGTGCACGGCGTCTTCTTCCGCACGCCTCGCCAGGCGCCGCCCAGGACGCCCCATGAGCCGCCCCGCCTGATGCGCCTGCCGGTGGAGATCTTCGCCGTGCTGTGCGTGCTGGTGGGGCTGTTTCCCTCGGCGATGGCCGGCGGCCTGCTCGACCTGGCCAGCCGCGCCGTGCTGCAGGCGCCCCTGGACTTCCACCTGGCGGTCTGGCACGGCGTCAACCTGCCGCTGGCGATGAGCGCCGTGGCCCTGATCGTCGGCATCGGCCTCTATCCGCTGCACCGGCATCTGCGCCGCTTCCTGCGCGGTTTCGCCCCGGTGGATGCCCGCCTGGTGTTCGAGGCCGCCACCCAGCGCCTGGGGCGACAGGCCGAACGCGCGCTGCAGCGCCTCGAAAACGGCTCGCTGCAGCGCTACATGGGCCTGCTGCTGCTGGCCTCGCTGGGGCTGGTGGCCCTGGGCCTCGGCGGCATGCCGAGCCTGGCCGGCGCGCGGGCGGAGCAACCGGTGGACGGGGTGCTGCTGACCGGCGCGGCGCTGCTGATCTTCAGCGGCCTGGCCACCGTGGTGACCCACCGCTATCGCCTGATCTCGCTGCTGATGCTGTCGATGGTGGGGCTGCTGGTGTCGCTGACCTTCGCCCGCTTCTCGGCCCCCGACCTGGCCCTGACCCAGCTGTCCGTGGAGGTGGTGACCATCATCCTGCTGATGCTGGCGCTGTTCTTCCTGCCCCAGCGCACGCCCCGGGAGTCGTCGGTGCCGCGCAGCCTGCGCGACGCCGTGCTGGCCGGCGCCCTCGGCATGCTGATCGCCAGCCTCAACTACGCGGTGCTGACCCGCGACGTCGCCGGCATCTCCGGCTTCTTCGTCGACAACAGCGTGCCCGGCGGCGGCGGCCACAACGTGGTCAACGTCATCCTGGTCGACTTCCGTGGCTTCGATACCCTGGGCGAGATCACAGTGCTGGCCATCGCCGGCCTGGCGATCTTCAAGCTGCTCAACCGCCTGCGGCTGTTCATGCCGCACAGCGACGCCGAGGGCCGGCTGTGGTCCCCGGATCGCTATCCGATGATCCTCACCACCATCTCCCAGGCCCTGCTGCCGCTGGCGCTGCTGGTCTCGGTGTTCATCTTCCTGCGCGGCCACAACCTGCCCGGCGGCGGCTTCATCGCCGGGCTGATCACCGCGGTGGCGCTGATCCTGCTGTACATGGCTCGCGGCGTGGAGTGGGCCCAGTCGCGACTCGACTTCCAGTACCAGCCGGTGGCCATCGCCGGCGTCGGCGTGGCCGCGGCCACCGGGGTCGGCAGCTGGCTGTTCGGCCGGCCCTTCCTGACCTCGGCCTTCGGCCACTTCCATATCCCGCTGATCGGCGACATCGAGCTGGCCACCGCCATGCTCTTCGACCTCGGCGTCTACCTGGCGGTGGTCGGCGCGACCCTGATGATCCTGGCCAACCTGGGCAAGGTCACCACGCCGCACCGGCCGGTCAAGGAGGCCCCCGCCACACCCTTCGTCAAGGAGAAACGCTGATGGAAAGCCTCTACGCCATCACCACCGGCGTGCTCAGCGCCTGCGGGCTCTACCTGACGCTGCGGGGACGCACCTTCCCCGTGGTGGTGGGGCTGACCCTGCTGTCCTACGCGGTCAACCTCTTCCTGTTCTCCATGGGGGGGCTGACCACCGACGGCGCGGCGATCGTCGACGGCAAGGACGGCTACGCCGATCCCCTGCCCCAGGCCCTGGTACTGACCGCCATCGTCATCGGCTTCGCCATGACCGCCTTCGCCGTGATCCTGTCGATGCGCGCCCGCGGGGACATGGGCAATGACCACGTCGACGGTCGCAGCGAGGAACGAGAGGAGGGACGCCGGTGATCCAGCATCTGATCGTCCTGCCCGTGGTGCTGCCGCTGCTGACGGGCCTGGTGCTGCTGAGCTCGCGACTGGGCGGCCAGCGCTTCACGCGCCTCGCCGGCGTCGGGGCGACCCTGGCGCTGGTGGTGGTCGCCGCCCTGCTGGTGGCCCGCGCCGCCGGGGGCGAGATCGCCTACTACGCCCTGGGCGACTGGCAGCCGCCGTTCGGCATCGTGCTGGTGCTGGACCGCCTCTCGGCGCTGCTGGTGCTGCTCACCGCCGTGCTGGCGCTGGGCTGTGTGGTCTTCGCCTGCGGCGGCGACGACGAGAAGGGCAGCAACTTCCACGGCCTCTTCCAGCTCCAGCTGATGGGCATCAACGGCGCCTTCCTGACCGGCGACCTATTCAACCTCTTCGTGTTCTTCGAGGTGCTGCTGCTGGCCTCCTACGCCCTGCTGCTGCACGGCGGCGGCAAGTCGCGCATCCAGGCCACGGTCCACTACGCGGTGCTCAACCTGGCCGGCTCGGCGCTGTTCCTGATCGCCGTAGGCACCCTCTACGGCGCCACCGGCACCCTCAACATGGCCGACATGGCCACGCGCCTGGCCGAGCTGCCCGACGAGCGCGCCGGCCTGGTCACCGCCGGGGCCCTGCTGCTGCTGGTGGTGTTCGGCCTCAAGGCCGCCATCCTGCCGCTGCACTTCTGGCTGCCGCGAGCCTATGCCGCGGCGCCGGCGCCGGTGGCGGCGCTGTTCGCGATCATGACCAAGGTGGGCATCTACGCCATCCTGCGGGTCTACTCCCTGGTGTTCGGCGACCAGGCCGGCGACCTGGCCGCCCTGGAGCGCCCCTGGGTGTGGTGGCTGTCGCTGGGCACCCTGGCCGTGGCGACCCTGGGGGTGCTGGCCGCCCGCGACCTGCGCCTGCTGGTCGCCTACCTGGTGCTGGTCTCGGTGGGCACCCTGCTGGCCGGGGTGGGCATGGGCACGGTGGAGGCCACCGCCGCGCTGCTCTACTACCTGGTCCACACCACCCTGGTGACCGGCGGGCTCTTCCTGCTGGCCGAGATGATCGGCCTGCAGCGCGGCAAGGCGGGCACCCGCATCGTCAAGGGCAAGCCGCTGACCCAGGGCGGCGCCCTGGCGCTGTGCTTCCTGGGCGGCGCCGTGGCGGTCGCCGGCATGCCGCCGCTGTCCGGGGCCATCGGCAAGGCCCTGCTGCTGGAGGCGGCGACCCCGGCCCAGCAGCCCTGGCTGTGGCCGCTGCTGCTGGCCAGCGGCCTGGCGGCGATCGTCGCCCTGTCCCGGGCCGGCTCGACGCTGTTCTGGCGCAGCCAGGAGGGCGCCCCCGGCGGCGACGCCCTGCCCCGCGAGCAGTGGGCCGGCCTGGGGCTGCTGCTGGCCGCCGCGCCGCTGCTGGTGGCGCTGGCCGGCCCGGTCAGCGACTATACCCGGGCCACCGCCGAGCAGCTCGCCGATCCCGATGCCCTGGTGACTTCCCTGCTGTCCGATGCCGGAGACGCCCCATGATCAAGCCTCGCTCCTGGCTCCCCATCCCGCTGCTGTCGCTGCTGCTGCTGGTGGTCTGGCTGCTGCTGGTGCGCAGCCTGGCCATCGGCCACCTGCTGCTGGGCGGCCTGCTGGCGGTGGCCATCCCGCTGTTCACCTACCGCTTCTGGGACGTGCAGCCCGACGTCAAGCGGCCCTGGCTGCTGCTGCGCTTCGTCGCCCGGGTGCTCGGCGACATCATCGTCGCCAACTTCCAGGTGGCCTGGCTGATCGTCAATCCCTGGCAGCGCACGCGTCCCCACTTCGTGGAATACCCGCTGATGCTGGAGGAGCGCTTCACCATCACCCTGCTGGCCAACACCATCAGCCTGACGCCGGGCACGGTATCGGCCAACCTGCGCATGGACGGCCGGACGCTGCTGATCCATGCCCTGGACGTGAAGGACGAGGACGCGCTGATCGCCCAGATCCGCGATCGCTACGAGCGCCCGCTCAAGGAGATCTACGAATGCTAGACATCGCGCTCAAGATCAGCCTGACCCTGGTGATGATCGCCCTGGTGCTCAACGCCTACCGGCTGACGGTGGGGCCCGGCCTGCCCGACCGCATCCTGGCACTGGACACCATGTACGTGAACTCGATCGCGCTGATCGTGCTGCTGGGGCTGTGGCTCGGCACCAAGACCTACTTCGAGGCGGCGCTGCTGATCGCCATGCTCGGCTTCATCAGCACCGTGGCCGTCTGCAAGTACCTGCTGCGCGGCGACATCATCGAATGACCCGGAGGCGACCATGACCCTCTTCGTGTTTCTCGAGGCCCTGATCTCGCTGTTTCTGATCGCCGGCGGGGCCTTCATCTTCATCGGCTCGCTGGGCATGACCCACCTGCGCGACTTCTACATGCGCCTGCACGGGCCCACCAAGGCCACCACCATGGGCATCGGCTGCACCCTGATCGCCTCGATGCTCTACTTCGGGGTGCTCGACAACGAGCCGGTGGTCCAGGAGATGCTGATCACCCTCTTCCTGTTCATCACCGCCCCGGTGAGCGCGCACCTGCTGGCCAAGACCGGCCTGCACCTGCGGCTGCGCCACGTGGACAAGACCCGGGGCCGGCCGGTGGAGCTCCACCCCGAGGAAGTCGGCGAGACGCCGATTCCCCATCCGGCCCAGGGGCACGAGCCGGTCACCCACGAGCGCACGCCGCTGAGGGAACCCGCCGCCGACCGGCGCGACTGATCCGCGCCGGGCCGGCGAGCCCGCGGGTCAGCCGGCGGTCGCCGGCGGCAGCCAGCCCGCCAGCTCGTTGTCGGCGATGGCGGCCAGGGCGGCGATGTGGTCGTCCCGGGCGTTGAGGCAGGGCACATAGGTGAAGGTCTCGCCGCCGGCGGCCAGGAAGGCGTCGCGGATCTCCTGCTGGATCTCCTCGAGGGTCTCCACGCAGTCGGCGGCGAAGGCCGGCGAGATCACCGCGATGTGCTTGCGTCCCTCCCGGGCCAGCTCGGCCACACGCTCCACGGTGGCCGGCCCCACCCACTCCTCGGGGCCGAACTTCGACTGGAAGGTGGTCTCGATGGCCGCGTCCTCCCAGCCCAGCCGTTCCTGGAGCAGCCGGGTAGTCTTGCGGCAGTGGCAGTAGTAGGGATCGCCCTCGTCGAGATAGCGCCGGGGCACGCCATGGTAGGAGGCCACCAGCACCTCGGGGGGCGTGTCGGCGGTCTCGTAGGCCTCGTGCACCGAGGCCGCCAGGGCGGCCACGTAGTCGGGATGCGCGAAATAGGCCGGCACGGTGCGGATCGCCGGCTGCCACTTGAGGCGCATCAGGGTGCGGAAAGCCTGGTCGCAGGCGGTGGCGGTGGTCGGCGAGCCGTACTGGGGGTAGAGCGGAAACACCAGGATCCGCTCGCAGCCCCGGGCCTGCAGGCGACGCAGCACGCTGTCGGTGGAGGGGTTGCCGTAGCGCATGCAGAACGCCACCTCGATCCGGTCGCCGTGGGTCGCCTCGAGTCGGGCGGCCAGCTTCTCGGTCTGCTCGCGGGTGATGGTCAGCAGCGGACTCTCGTCCAGGGCCTGGTTCCAGATCCCGCGATAGGCCTTGCCCGAGACGAAGGGCCGCCGGGTCAGGATCACCAGCTGCAGCAGCGGCTGCCACAGCCACCGCGAGTAGTCGACGACCCGCCGATCGGACAGGAACTCGCTCAGGTAGCGGCGCATCGACCAGTAGTCGGTGGCGTCGGGCGTTCCCAGGTTGACCAGCAGCACGCCGACCCGGCCCCGGGGGACGGGCGGATGGTCGGCGGGCGCGTGGCCCAGGCGGCCCTCGCCGGGCTGCACCATTTCGAGGTCGGTGGCATGTTGTGAGGCGGCCATGGTGGACGTTCCCTGTGCGTGGCGTTGATATCTCCCCTAGCCTAACACCCCTGCCGGGATGTCGGAATCGAGTTATACTGCAAAAGTCATTTGTATAACTTCTGGTGAATCATGTCGCTCCCCCTGCTGCTGGTGGCCGGCGATCAGCTCGACCCCGAGCTGCCGAGCCTGCGCGACGCCCCCGACGAGGCGGTGATCGCGCTGTGCGAGGTGGCCGAGGAAGGCCGCTACGTGCCCCACCACCCCCAGAAGATCGCGCTGATGTTCTCGGCCATGCGCCACTTCGCCGCGCGCCTGCGCGACGCCGGCCGGCGGGTCCACTACAGCGCCCTCGACGATCCCGACAACGCCCAGACGCTGATCGGCGAGGCCGAGCGCCTGGCGGCCCTCTATGGCTGCGACGAGATTCGCGCCACCCGGCCCGGGGAGTGGCGGCTGTGGCAGGCGATGGCGGCGCGGCGCGAGGCGTCCCTGCCCTGGCGGCTGTACGAGGACGAGCGCTTCTTCACCACCCCGGAGGACTTCGCCGCCTGGGCCCGCGACCGTCGGGCGCCGCGCCTCGAGCACTTCTATCGTGCCCAGCGCCGGCGCACCGGCCTGCTGATGGATGGCGACGCCCCGGCCGGCGGCCACTGGAACCTCGACGCCGACAATCGCGAGCCCCTGCCCGAGCGCCTCAGGGTGCCGCGCCCGCCCCGCCACCGCCGGGACGCGGTCACCCGCGAGGTGCTGTCGCTGGTGGCCGAGCGCTTCGACACCCATTTCGGCACCCTGGACGCCTTCCACTGGCCGGTGACCCGGCGCCAGGCCCTGGTCGACCTGCGCCACTTCCTCGAGTCCCTGCTGCCAGCGTTCGGCCGCTACCAGGACGCCATCAGCGACGCCGAGCCCTTCCTGTTTCATTCGCGGCTCGCGGCGGCGCTGAACCTGGGCCTGCTCTCCCCCCGGGAGGTCTGCGCGGCGGTCGAGCGCGAATACCGGGCGGGGCGCGCGCCCCTTAACGCGGCGGAGGGCTTCATCCGTCAGGTACTCGGCTGGCGGGAGTACGTGCGCGGCCTCTACTGGACGCGCATGCCCGACTACAAGCGTGGCAATCCGCGCGGCGCGAGCCGCGGCCTGCCGGCCTTCTACTGGACGGGCGACACCGAGCTGCGCTGCCTGCGGCGCGCCATCGAGATGACCCGCGAGCACGCCTATGCCCACCACATCCAGCGCCTGATGGTCACCGGCAACTTCGCCCTGCTCTGCGAGGTGGCGCCCGCGGCGCTGTGCGACTGGTACCTGGCGGTCTACGCCGACGCCTGCGAGTGGGTGGAGCTGCCCAACACCCTGGGCATGGTGCTGCATGCCGACGGCGGCCTGATGGGCTCCAAGCCGTACTGCGCCTCGGGCAAGTACATCGACCGCATGTCGGACCACTGCCGGCACTGCCGCTACGACCCCAGGCGGGTCACCGGCGAGGACGCCTGCCCCTTCAACAGCCTCTACTGGCGCTTCCTCGAGACCCATCGCGAGGCGCTGTCCGGCAACCACCGCATGAAGCTGATCTACGGCGCGCTGGACCGGATGTCGAACGACAAGCGTGCGGCGATGCGCGACCAGGCGGAGGCCTTCCTGGCCAGCCTGGACACCGAGGCGGCCTACGGTCGGGGGCCCCATGCCGAGGGCTACGCGCGCGACGGGAGGGAGGCGCCATGAGCCGCTTCTCGGCCCTGCGGGCCCGGCCGCCGGTGACGCTGTTCCACGACGGCCGCTGCCCCTTCTGCCGGCGCGAGGTGGCCTGGCTGGCCCGGCATCCCCGACGGGATCGCCTGCAGCTGGTGGACATCCGGGCGGCGGACTTCGAGGCGGCGGCCTGGGGGCGGCGCTTCGAGGACATGATGGGGCGGCTGCACCTGCGCGACGCGCGGGGGCGCTGGTACCTGGGCATGGACGCCAGCAGGGCGCTCTACGCGGTGCTGGGGCACCGCCGGCTGGTGTGGTGGAGCTGCCTGCCGGGGGTGGCCGGCGTGCTGGAGGCGGGTTACGGGCGGTTCGCCCGGCATCGGGAGCGCCTGGGGCGCTGGGTGTCGAGACGCCGACGCCACTAGCGGCGTCGGCCGGTCAGAAGACCAGCGGCATGCGCGAGGTCAGGGGATCGCGATAGTGGGCCTCGCGGCCGATCATCTCGTCATGGGGCACCTGCTGGACCAGGTAGGCCCGGTGGATGCCGGCGCGCTTGAGCTCCAGGTAGACGTCGTCGAGGGCGCGGAACAGCACCGGCTTGCCGGCACGGGTCAGCATGTGGCGGCCGCCCTCCACGTCCTCGAGCTCGACCTGGTAGCAGTGGCTGCCGGCATGGCCGATGACGCGGATCTCGAAGTTGTCGTGCTGGGCCACGAAGGCCTTGAGGTCGTTGAAGTCCATGGCTCCCTCCATCGGTGGGCATCGGGGCGGATCGGACTCAGCCTGAGGCCGCGCGATGACACTCGCATGACCGATCCGTGTCGCCGGTATGACCGATGGAGGGCGCCGGGGTTCCGCCTTACTGGTAGTCGGCGGGGTCGATGGCCTTGCCCAGGGAGTTGCGGTCGACCCACTTGCCGGCCTTGGTCTCCTTGTAGCGGAACACCACCTTGTCGCCCACCTGCACCGGCAGCTCGGCGTCCTCGGTCTGGTAGCTGTAGGCCTCGCCGTCGACCACGATGTGGTAGCGGTAGAGGTCCGGCATGCCCAGCCACTCCTTGAAGGGGCCCTCCCGCTCCACGGACTCCAGCTCGCCGCGGGCCTCGAGTTTGGGGGTGCGACGCCGGTTGCCGCGTCGGAATCCGCCTGCCATGGTCTGCCTCCAGTGTGCTGTTCGGGGGGTGGGATTATACGGGGCCGGGCGCCCCGCTCAAGGGCCGTCACTCGCCGAAGGCCTCGCCGTAGCTGTCCGGCGCCAGGTCCTCGAAGCGGGTGTACTTGCCGATGAAGGCCATGTGCACCGTGCCGATGGGGCCGTTACGCTGCTTGCCGATGATGAACTCGGCCAGCCCCTGGTTGTCGGGGTTATCCGGATTGTAGACCTCGTCGCGATAGACGAAGCCGATCAGGTCGGCGTCCTGCTCGATGGCCCCGGACTCGCGCAGGTCCGACATCACCGGCCGCTTGTTGGGCCGCTGCTCCAGGGAGCGGTTAAGCTGCGACAGCGCCACCACCGGGCAGCCGAACTCCTTGGCCAGGCCCTTCAGCGAGCGGGAGATCTCCGAGATCTCGCCGGTGCGGTTCTCCGAGAAGCCGGGGATCTGCATCAGCTGCAGGTAGTCGATCATGATCAGCGCCAGGTTGCCGTGCTCGCGCACCACCCGCCGGATCCGCGAGCGCATCTCGTTGGGCGACAGCGCCGCGGTGTCGTCGATGAACAGCTGCTTGTCCTTGAGCAGGTTCACCGCCGAGGTCAGCCGCGGCCAGTCCTCGTCCTCGAGCTGGCCGGTGCGCACCCGGGTCTGATCGATACGCCCCAGGGACGACAGCATGCGCAGCATCAGCTGCTCGGCCGGCATCTCCATGGAGAACACCATCACCGGCTTGTCGCTGGCGATCACCGCGTGCTCGACGAGGTTCATGGCGAAGGTGGTCTTGCCCATGGAGGGACGCCCGGCGACGATCACCAGGTCCGAGGGCTGCAGGCCGGAGGTCATGTCGTCCAGGTCGCGGAAGCCGGTGGACAGCCCGGTCATCTCGCCCTGCATGTTGAACATCTCGTCGATGCGGTCCACCGCCTTGGCCAGCAGGTCGCTCATGCCGATGGGGCCGCCGGACTTGGGCCGCTCCTCGCTGATCTGGAAGACCAGCCGCTCGGCCTCGTTGACCAGCTCGTCGGCCGGCCGGCCCTGGGGGGCGAAGGCGCTCTCGGCGACCTGGCTGGCGGCGCGGATCAGCTTGCGCAGGGTGGCCCGCTCGCGAACGATGTCGGCGTAGGCGCGGATGTTGCTCGCCGAGGGGGTGTTGCGCGCCAGCTCCGCCAGGGTCGCCAGCCCGCCCACGGTGTCCAGCTGGTCGCGCCCCTCCAGCGCCTCGGAGAGGGTCACCACGTCCAGCGGCCGGGCCTCCTCGGCCAGCCCGGCCATGACGTTGAAGATCAGGCGATGCTCGTAGCGGTAGAAGTCGTCGGCCACCAGGCGGTCGGCCACGCTGTCCCAGGCCTGGTTGTCGAGCATCAGGCCGCCGAGCACCGACTGCTCGGCCTCCAGCGAGTGGGGGGGGACCTTGAGCGCCGCGGTTTCCTGGTCGAGCTCGAGGGATTCGTTCATTGGGGCGGGACCTCCGCTAGTAACCTGGCCATCGAGGCGAGCGTCCGGGTCGCCTCGATCGTCGCCGACGCCACGCCCGCGCAGCAGGGAGCCTCGGCGGGCGCGGCACGGGCTGGCGACGGCTCGGCGGCCGTCGGCGGCCCCGACCTCCCTGCTGGCCGGGTCGATGGATGGGCCGGCACATTCTACCCGAAGGACAGGGCGCGCCTAAGGGCCAGCAAAAAGGGCGCGAGGATCTCTCCTCGCGCCCCTCGGCGTCCGCGGCGGGGATCGGGCTTACTCGGCCACGACCACCACGCGCACGGTGGCGTCGACTTCGGCATGCAGGTGCAGGGCGATGTCGTACTCGCCGGTCTGGCGGATCGGCCCTTCCGGCATGCGGACCTCGCTCTTGGCCACCTCGATGCCGGCGGAAGAGATCGCCTCGGCCAGGTCGCGCGGACCGATGGAACCGAACAGCTTGCCCTCGTCGCCGGACTTGGCAACCAGCGACAGCTCGATGTCGTTGAGCTGTTCGGCGCGAGCCTCGGCCTCGGCCTTGCGCTCGGCGGCCTCGGCCTCGAGCTCGGCGCGCTGGGCCTCGAAGGCCTCGATGTTGTCTTTGGTGGCCGGCACGGCGAGGCCGTAGGGCACCAGGTAGTTGCGGCCATAACCGGGCTTGACGGTGACCTGGTCACCCAGACCGCCCAGCTTGCCAATCTTGTCGAGCAGAATGACTTCCATCTCGTAAACCTCTTGTCAGTCGCTGCGGCCGAGTCGAGCGCGGAAATCCGCGAACGAGTCGATCAGGGCCGCGAGCAGCACGATGAGAATCATGGGCCAGGTGGTGATCAGCAACACATAGAAGGCGACCAGCCACAGCCCGTTCATTCCCTTCAATCCGATGACACCGTGTACCAGCGCGATGCCGGCCACCAGCAGCGGGATCCACAGCAGCATGCCCAGGCCCGGCAGCCCCAGCAGGGCGCCGGCGATGCCGATTCCGGCCAGCAGGGCCAGCTCGCGAGGCGCCAGGCGCAGGCCATGGAACTCCTCGCGGAAGCCGCCGGGGTTGTAGAGCCCGGCCTGCCAGCCCCGTGCCAGCGCCAGGCAGGCCACGGCCGCCAGCAGCACCACCAGGCCGGTGACGCCGCCGATCAGCAGGCCGGCGAGGCGCTCGGTCGACATGCCCTGGCGGGCGAACTCGTCGAGCATCGCCGCGACCTCCGGCGACCCCTGACGCAGCTGCTCCAGCACCGGGCCGGCCCCGCCGGGGGGCAGGAAGATGCCCAGCTGGATCATCGCCGCCCCGGCCAGGGCGCCGACGATCAGCGTCTCGCTCCAGCTCAGCCGGGCCCGCAGCACCACCGCCATCAGCGTGACCAGCAGCACGCTGGCCAGCGGGATGACGTCGCCGCGGGTCCACCACCAGCCCGCGGGCAGGGCGGCGGCAACGATCACCGGCAGCGCCGGGGCTAGCCCGCGGCGCAGGGTGACCAGGCCGGCGATGGCGGCGCCCAGCCAGAACAGCCAGGGCACCAGGGTGGCGGCGGCCGCCCCCCCCACGGCCTGGGGGGTGCCGCGCATCATCCAGCGGGCGACGGGCAGCATCACGCGCGTGTCTTACTGGTGGCTATCGGTGTAGGGCAGCAGCGCCAGGTAGCGTGCCCGCTTGATGGCGGTGGACAGCTGGCGCTGGTAACGGGCCTTGGTCCCGGTGATGCGGCTGGGAACGATCTTGCCGGTCTCGGTGATGTAGGCCTTGAGGGTATCCAGATCCTTGTAGTCGATCTGCTTGACGCCCTCGGCGGTGAAACGGCAGAACTTGCGGCGACGGAAAAAGCGTGCCATGGGAAAGACTCCTTAGACGTGCGACGTATGGGCTCAGGCGGACTCGGCGGAGCGTGACGGCTTCTCGTCACGACGGCCACGCTTGTCTTCCGCCGGCTTCATCATCGGGGAAGCCTCGGTGACGGCTTCCTTGCAGCGCACGACCAGGCTGCGGATGATGGCGTCGTTGAAGCGGAAGATGTTCTCGATTTCCTCGAGGGTCTCGCCGCGGCACTCGACGTTCATCAGCACGTAGTGAGCCTTGTGGATCTTGTTGATCGGGTAGGCCAGGTGACGGCGCCCCCAATCCTCGAGACGGTGAACGGTGCCGCCGTTCTCGGTGACGATGCTGGTGTAGCGCTCGACCATCGCCGGCACCTGCTCGCTCTGGTCCGGGTGGACCATGAAGACGATCTCGTAATGACGCATGGGGTCTCCTTGCGGTTTGGCAGCTTCCGATGGAACGACTCGCCCTTCCACGGGAAGCAAGGAGGTGATTATCGAAATGCACGACGCCCGTTCGTTGGACGAACGGGCGCAAGCATTCTAAAGACTGGGCGCCGGAGGCGCAAGCTGGAAGCTGGAAGACAGCTTGAGCCCAACCTCTCCGGAGACCAGCATTTTACGGCTTACAGCTCCGGGCGAAGCCCGGCTCTTCAAGCTTCCCGCTTACGGCCGCGAAGCGGACGATCTTCCAGCTCCCGGCGAAGCCGGGAACTTCCAGCTTCAGGCTTACGGCTAGCGGTCTATCGCGCCTCCGGCGCGCTAGACCGCTGTCGGACGGCCTCGAACAGCCCGATGCCGGTGGCCACCGAGACATTGAGGCTGGACACGCTGCCGACCATGGGCAGCTTGACCAGCTGGTCGCAGGCCTCGCGGGTGAGCCGCCGCATGCCCTTGCCCTCGGCGCCCATCACCAGGGCGGTGGCGCCGCGGAGGTCGACCTCGAACAGGCTCGCCTCGGCCTCGCCGGCGGTGCCGGTGATCCAGACGCCGAGCGCCTTGAGCTTGTCGAGCGCCCGGGCCAGGTTGGTGACCTGGTAGACGGGCACCGCCTCGGCGGCCCCGCAGGCGACCTTGCGCACCGTGGCATTGAGCGGCGCCGACTTGTCCTTGGGCACCACCACCCCATGCACGCCGGCGGCATCGGCGCTGCGCAGGCAGGCGCCGAAGTTGTGGACGTCGGTGATGCCGTCGAGCACCAGCAGCAGCGGCGCCTCGGGAGCCGTCCAGCCCTGGAGGCGGTGCCAGAGGGCGGCCTCGGCCTCGAAGGCCAGCGGCGGGCAGAAGGCGATTACCCCCTGGTGGGCGGCCCCCTGGGCGAGGCGATCCAGGTCGTCGCGGGGGTGCGTCGTCACCCGGGCGCCCCGCGCCCGGGCCTGTTCGACCAGCTCGGCCAGGCGGCCGGCGGCCTCGCCCTCCTGCAACCAGAGTTCGCGGGGCGCCTCGCCCCGCGCGAGCAGCGCGCGCACGGCATGCACGCCGTGCACGGCCTCGAGGCCGTTCGGGGCCCGGGGGCCGCGACGCGGCGCCGATCTGGGCTTCTTCTTCATCGACATGCGTGGACCTCGCCCCTCAGCGCCGGCGCGGGCCGCGGCGGCGGCGCTTGCGACCGCCCTTGTCGCCCTCGTCCGCGGACGCCCCCTGGGCGTCGCCCTGCTGGCCGCCCTTCGCCGGCGCCTGACCGCCGCGCCGCTTGCGCGGGGCGCGCCGCGGACGCGGCTTGTCGTCGGCCAGCTCGAAGTCGATCTTGCGGTCGTCCAGGTCGACGCGCGCCACCTGCACGGCCACGCCGTCGCCGAGCCGGTAGCTCATGCCGCTGCGCTCGCCCTTGAGGCGGTGCTTCTCCGGCTCGTAGTGGTAGTAGTCGGAGGGCAGCGAGGTGACGTGCACCAGGCCCTCGACATAGACCTCGTCGAGACGCACGAAGATGCCGAACTGGGTCACCGAGGCGATGGTGCCCTCGAAGACCTCGCCGAGCTTGTCGGACATGAACTCGCACTTCAGCCAGCTCTCAACGTCGCGGGTGGCGTCGTCGGCGCGGCGCTCGGTCATCGAGCAGTGCTCGCCGAGCTCCAGCATCTGCTCGAAGGTGTAGGGGCACCACTTGCTGGGCGGCTCCACCGGCGCGCCCTCGGCGCGCAGCACGGTCGCGGTCTGGCGCGGCCCGCGGATCACCGAGCGGATGGCGCGATGGACCAGCAGGTCCGGGTAGCGGCGGATCGGCGAGGTGAAGTGGGCGTAGGCCGGGTAGGCCAGGCCGAAGTGCCCCTCGTTCTGGGGCGAGTACACGGCCTGGCTCATCGAGCGCAGCATCACCGTCTGGATGATGTCGGCGTCGTCGCGGCCCTTGATCGATTCGGCCAGGTCGCGGTAGTCCTGGGGCGTCGGCTCGTCGCCGCCGGGCAGCGACATCCCCAGCTCGTTGAGGAACAGCCGCAACTTGTCGAGGCGCTCCGGCGAGGGGCGCTCGTGGATGCGGTAGAGCGCCGGCAGGTCGTGCTTGTCGAGGAAGCGGGCGGTGGCCACGTTGGCCGCCAGCATGCACTCCTCGATGATCTTGTGGGCATCGTTGCGCGAGCGCGGGACGATCTTCTCGATCTTGCGCTCGTCGTTGAAGACGATGGCCGTCTCGGTGGTCTCGAAGTCGATGGCGCCGCGAGCCTCGCGAGCCTCGCGCAGCAGCGTGTAGAGCGCGTGCAGGTTCTTCAGCGAGGGCACCAGCTCGCGGTATTCCTCGCGCAGCGCCTCGCCCTGCTCGCCGTCGTCATCGAGGATGGCGGCGACCTTGTTGTAGGTCAGCCGGGCATGGGAGCGGAACACCGCCTCGTAGAAGCGATAGCGGCTGATCGCCCCGGTCTTGGAGATGTTCATCTCACAGACCATGGCCAGGCGGTCGACGTCGGGGTTCAGCGAGCACAGGCCGTTGGACAGCAGCTCCGGCAGCATGGGCACCACCTGCCCCGGGAAGTACACCGAGTTGCCACGGCTGATCGCCTCCTGGTCCAGGGGGCTGCCCGGGCGCACGTAATGGGAGACGTCGGCGATGGCCACCACCAGCTTCCAGCTGCCGGACTTGGTCTTCCAGGCGCAGACGGCGTCGTCGAAGTCCTTGGCGGTCTCGTCGTCGATGGTCACCAGCGGCAGGTCGCGCAGGTCGACGCGGTGCGCCTTGTCGTCCTCGGCCACCTCGGCGTCCATGCCGGCGATCTGATCCTGCACCTCGGGGGGGAACTCGGCGGGGATCTCGTAGCTGCGCAGGGCGATGTCGATCTCCATGCCGGGATCCATGCGCTCGCCGAGCACCTCGGCGACCTCGCCCACCGGCTGCACCCGGGTCTCGGGCTGCTTGACGATGGTCACCGACACCACCTGGCCATCCCGGGCCCCGCCGTTGGCCTTGTGGGGGATGATGATTTCCTGGGCGATGCGCGGATTCTCGGGGATCAGCACGCCGAAGTCGGGGGTGTTCTCGCGATAGACGCCGACCATGGTCTGGGTGTTGCGCGCCAGCACCTCGACGATGGTCGCCTCGTCCCGGCCGCGGCGGTCCCGGCCGCTGACGCGCACCAGGACGTGGTCATTGTGGAAGACCCGGCGCATCTGCCGCGGCGGCAGCACAAGGTCGGGCTTCTTGCCGTCGTCGCGGAGCAGGAAGCCGAAACCGTCGCGGTGGCCGAGCACCCGCCCCTTGATCAGGTCGAGCTTGTCGATCAGCGCATAGGCGCCGCGGCGGTTGCGCAGCACCTGGCCGTCGCGCTCCATGGCGGACAGCCGGCGGCGCACCGCCTCCTGGAGATCCTCGTCCTCCAGGCCCAGCATCCGGCTCATGGCCTCGTGGGTGATGGGCTTGCCGTGCTCCTCCAGGCGAGCCAGCAGATAGTCGCGGCTGGGGGCGGGCTTGTCGTACTTGTGGGCCTCGCGGCTGGCGTGCGGGTCGTCGCTGAGCGTCCAGTGAGTCATGCGGAGAGCATCCTTGGCAGGGTCGGGGACGGCATGAGGGAGGTGGCGCGCGGGCGCCGCGGGCATGCGGTGATGCGATAGGGATCTATGGTCATGGCGGCAGTATAGCGTCGCCGAAGGGCGCACCCAACCATGGTCGCCGCTCCGAGGGCCGCGACGATGGCGCGATCTCGTCCGCGAGGCGAATCGGGGGTTGCAATCCCGGCCAGATGCGGTAATATACGCGCCACTTGCCCAGGTGGCGGAATTGGTAGACGCGCTAGCTTCAGGTGCTAGTGTCCTTACGGACGTGGAGGTTCAAGTCCTCTCCTGGGCACCAAGATACTTCGGTATCGCCGCTCTTTATCAGCTCGAAATCGCTCGTGTTTCGCCCAGGTGGCGGAATTGGTAGACGCGCTAGCTTCAGGTGCTAGTGTCCTTACGGACGTGGAGGTTCAAGTCCTCTCCTGGGCACCATCATCGCCCTTGCGATGGCCCGGAACACGACGATATGCATGACGCGCCCAGGTGGCGGAATTGGTAGACGCGCTAGCTTCAGGTGCTAGTGTCCTTACGGACGTGGAGGTTCAAGTCCTCTCCTGGGCACCATTTCGCGTTATGCAGAGTTGACCCCCCTATCGTTATCGCTCGATCATCGGCCGCACACGTTGCGGTTTTCTTGCGTGCGCGCGTCACGGCCCCGACGCCTCACTCGAAGCGACCCGGCAGGTCGGCCACGGCCGCCAGACCCCACCCCTCGGTGACCACCCGCCCTTCCAGGGCCGCCGCCGCCTCTTCCGACAGGTTCGGCAGGAAGTCCAGCCCGGTCATGGCCTCGATGCGGTCGACGCTGACCAGGAAGCGGTCCAGCGGCTCGCCGCCGTCGACGTCCTGGGGCATCAGGAAGGCCAGCGCCCGGGGATGCCGCCCCGGCACCACCAGGATCTTGTAGAAGGCCACGGGCACCTCCACCAGGCCGACCCGATGCAGGACCCCGGCGGCGACGTCGTCGGCGAACACCGGGCCTGCGATCACCTGCAGGCGGCCGAAGCGGGGCAGGAAGTGGTCGACCACGACCTCCTCCAGCCGCTGCCAGAGCCGCCGGTTCAGGTCCGGGCGCTGGGGCATCATGTTGCTCATCAGGAAGGTGTCGCGCTGGGCGGCCGGCCCGTGCGCGGCGGCGATGGCATAGTTGGGCGCCAGATGGCCGCGATCGTAGCCGCTGCGCCGGTAGGCGTTCGGGGTCAGCGGCCACAGGGTCCGCCAGTCGCGCCGGAACCCGGGTCGGTCGCCGACCGGGAAGCGCCGGTCGGCCCGCAGCTGGTAGCTGGCCCACAGCGAACCGACCCGCAGGTCCGACCAGCCCACCAGGTAGCCGTCGTTGCGCAGGACCCGGTGCAGGCTCAGCGGCGTCGGGCGCTCCCAGGTGGGCACGCCCATCCAGCTGAGCCGCTCGCGGACCTCGCGCTCCTCGGCATACCACAGGCCGCTGCCCACGGCGGCGAAGAGCGCGGCGATGCCCAGCCGGCGCAGGCGGGGGCGCCATCGGCGGGCGACACGGGAACGGCGGCGCGGCACGTCGCGGCGGCTTACCAGCCCAGCGAGAACATGGTCTCGAGGTCGTGACGGGAGTGCACCTGCATGGCATTGAGGGTCTCGGTCTCGCGAATGCCCTCGACGTCGTTGAGGCGGCCGGTCACCAGCTCGGCCAGGCTCTCGAAGTCACGGGTCCGGGCGATGGCCACCAGGTCGTAGCGCCCGCAGGTGGAAAACACCTCGCTGATGCCCTCGACCTCGGCCAGCCGCTCGGCCACGGCCTTGACCTGCCCCTTCTCGGTGTTGATCAGGATGACGGCATTCTGCATCGGGCATGCTCCCTCTGAAATCGGCTCACCGCGGCGGGATCCTCCGCCGCCACTGCGGCGAGTATAGCAGCGTCGCCGCGCGATCAGCAGCCTCCCGCGGCAGCGCTACGGAGCGCGGCGGATTGCCGCATGGCCGGCGTCGGGGTTCGTCAGCCCGCCGCCGGCTGACTACCATGATGGGGACGAACTCCGCGGGCTTCGCCCTGTCGGACGTCCAGGCGGGCGCCAGATCCGCCGAAGGCAAAAAACGAGAAGGACGGGCCGGATCGCCGGCCACCGTGACAAGACCCGTGATGATGACAAGGAGAGACCATGGCCAATCACAGCCGTCGTGACTTCGTGCGCCACAGCCTGCTGGGCCTCGCCGCCCTGCCCCTGGGGGCCGGCATCCTGTCCCGGACCGCCCTGGCCCAGGAGCTGCCGCCCCTGGATCCCAGCAGCGACCAGGCCAAGGCCCTGAACTATGTGGTGAACGCCAGCGAGGCCAGCGATCACCCCGCCTACGCGGAAGGCGAGAACTGCGCCAACTGCATGTTCTACCAGGCGGACTCCCAGGGCTGCCAGCTGTTCCCGCAGAACAGCGTCAGCCCCGAGGGATGGTGCCAGTCCTGGACCGCCCAGGCCTGATCGCCCCTCCGGCGACACGCGACCCGCGCCACCCGGCGCGGGTCGCGTCGTTTCCGCCCCTCAGTCGTCGCCCTCCTCGTCCTCCGGCAGCGGCCAGTGGTAGCGACGCACCACCTCGTCGCCGTCCATGGACTCGAGCCTCACCGGGAAGCCCCACAGCTGGTGCAGGTGGCGCATCACCGGATAGACGCTGCGCGCCAGCGGGCGGCGGCTGTCCTGGACGTGGCGCAGGGTCAGGGAGCGGTCACCCCGGATGTCCGCCGACCAGATCTGGATGTTCGGCTCGCGCACCGACAGGGCGTACTGGATGGCCAGGCCCTCGCGGATGCGCTGGTACCCGCGATCGTCGTGGATGGCGGTGACCTCGAGCATCTCGTCCTGGTCGTCGTCGAGCACCATGAACAGCTTGAGGTCGCGGATCACCTTCGGCGACAGGTACTGCTGGATGAAGGACTCGTCCTTGAAGTTGCGCATGGCGAAATGCAGCGTCTCCAGCCAGTCGCTGCCGGCGGTGTCCGGGAACCAGCGGCGATCCTCCTCGGTGGGGTGCTCGCAGATGCGCCGCAGGTCGGTGTACATGGCGAACCCGAGGGCATAGGGGTTGAGGCCGTTGAAGTGAGGGCTGTCGAAGGGCGGCTGCTGGACCACGGCGGTGTGCGACTGCAGGAATTCCAGCATCAGCCCCTCGTCCACCAGGCCCTCGTCGAACAGCCGGTTCATCAGGGTATAGTGCCAGAAGGTCGCCCAGCCCTCGTTCATTACCTGGGTCTGGCGCTGGGGATAGAAGTACTGGGCGAGCTTGCGCACGATGCGCACCACCTCGCGCTGCCAGGGCGCCAGCAGCGGCGCGTTCTTCTCGATGAAGTACAGCAGGTTCTCCTGGGGCTCGGGGGGATAGCGGCCGCCGGCATGCAGGCCCAGGGGATCCTCCTCGTCGTCGACCTCGCCGTCCAGCCCCTCCGCCGGCGAACGCCCGGGAATCGTCCGCCACAGGGTGTTCACCTGGGCCTGGAGGTAGGCCTCGCGCTCCTTCTGGCGCCGCGCCTCCTCCTCGGCGGAGATCGGCGAGGGACGCTTGTAGCGGTCGACGCCGTAGTTCTGCAGGGCATGACAGGCGTCGAGCAGCTGCTCCACCGCGGTGACGCCGTGGCGCTCCTCACATTCGGCGATATAGCGCCGGGCGAACAGCAGGTAGTCGACGATGGAGCCGGCGTCGGTCCAGGTGCGGAACAGGTAGTTGCCCTTGAAGAAGGAGTTGTGGCCGTAGCAGGCGTGGGCCATCACCAGCACCTGCATCATCAGGGTGTTCTCCTCCATCAGGTAGGCGATGCAGGGGTCGGAATTGATTACCAGCTCGTAGGCCAGGCCCATCTGGCCGCGCCGGTAGGCCTGCTCCACGGCCAGGAACTGCTTGCCGAACGACCAGTGGTGATAGCCCACCGGCATGCCCACGCTGGCGTAGGCGTCCATCATCTGCTCGGTGGTGATGATCTCGATCTGGTTGGGGTAGGTGTCCAGGCGATACTCGTCGGCGAGCCGGGCGATCTCGGTCTCGAAGTCCTCGAGGATCTCGAAGTTCCAGTCGGAGCCGCTGGCGATGGGCTTGCGGTCGGTCATGCTGCCTCCTTGGCCACGCTCACGACTGGGCGTGGCGGCGACGGAACAGGTCGCGGAACACCGGGTAGATGTCGCCGGCCTCGACGATCTGCCGCATGGCGAAGCGATCCGGATACTCGGCCTCCACCCGCTCGTACTCCTCCCACAGCGCCTGGTGGGCGTGGGGCGTGATCTCCACGTAGGTGAAGTACTGCAGCCGCGGCATCAGCGACTTGGCCAGCAGGTCGCGGCAGGTCAGGGAGTCGTCGTCCCAGTTGTCGCCGTCGGAGGCCTGAGCCACGTAGAGGTTCCACTGGGTCGGGGGGTAGCGGTCGCGGATGATCTCGTCGACCAGGGTCAGGGCGCTGGAGACGATGGTCCCGCCGGTCTCCCGGGAATAGAAGAACTCCTCCTCGTCGACCTCCTTGGCGGCGGTATGGTGACGCACGAAGACCAGCTCGACCTTCTCGTAGTTGCGCTCCAGGAAGAGGTAGAGCAGCAGGAAGAAGCGCTTGGCGATGTCCTTGTGGGCCTGGGTCATCGAGCCCGAGACGTCCATGACGCAGAACATCACCGCCTTGCTGGACGGCTGGGGCTGATTCATCAGGTTGTTGTAGCGCAGGTCATAGGTGTCGATGAAGGGAATCGCCTCCAGGCGCTTCTCCAGGCGCGCGATCTCGGCCTTGAGCTCGGCGATGCGCGCCGGGTTGCGCAGCACCGGATCCTTGCGCTCCTCGACCTCCAGCGCCTCGCGGGCCTCGCGCAGGGCACGGCGGATGGGGCCGCGCATGGCGATGCGCCGGGCATGGGCCTCGCGCATCGAACGCACGATGTTGATGCGCGCCGGCACGCCCTCGCGGGTGAAGCCGGCGCGCACCGGCCGCACCTCGTCGAGATCCACCAGGCTCTTGCGCTCCAGGTGGGGCAGCTCGAGGCCGTCGAAGACGAAGTCCAGGAACTCCTCCCGGGACAGGGTGAAGGCGAACTCGTCCATGCCCTCGCCCTGGTTGGAGGCGCCCCCCTCGCCGGCGCCGCCGCTTCCGCCGCCGCCCGGGCGGCGCAGCCGGTCGCCCTCGACGAACTCCTTGTTGCCCGGGGCGATGATGGCGCGCTTGCCGCCGGGGCCGTGCTGGAAGACCGGCTCGGAGATGTCCCGGGTCGGGATCGACACCTTCTCGCCGCGCTCCATGTCGGTGATGGAGCGGCGATTGACCGCCTCCTCGACGGAGCGCTTGATGTGGGTGCGATAGCGATCGAGGAAGCGCTGGCGGTTGACCGCACTCTTGTGCTTGGCATTGGCACGACGGTCGATGAAATAGGTCATGCTGACCTCCTCCTGGCGCTGGTCGCCGCGGGGCGGGGACGATATCGACCGCCCTCCCCCGCTCGTGGCCCTTGGCCCTTGGCCCGTGGCCCGTGGCCATCAGGCTACTGCGACTTGCGCACCCTCAGGTACCACTCGGACAGCAGGCGCACCTGCTTCTCGGTGTAGCCGCGATCGACCATGCGGGCCACGAAGTCCTCGTGCTTCTTCTGGTCCGCGGTGGAGGCCTTGGCGTTGAACGAGATCACCGGCAGCAGCTCCTCGGTGTTGGCGAACATCTTGTGCTCGATCACCCCGCGCAGCTTCTCGTAGGACTGCCAGCTGGGGTTCATGCCGTTGTTCTGGGCCCGGGCCCGCAGCACGAAGTTGACCACCTCGTGGCGGAAGTCCTTGGGGTTGGAGATGCCGGCCGGCTTCTCGATCTTCTCCAGCTCCTCGTTGAGGGACTGGCGGTCGAACAGCTCGCCGGTCTCCGGATCCCGGTACTCCTGGTCCTGGATCCAGAAGTCGGCATAGGTGACGTAGCGATCGAAGATGTTCTGGCCATACTCGGAGTAGGACTCCAGGTAGGCGGTCTGGATCTCCTTGCCGATGAAGTCGACGTAGCGCGGCGCCAGGAATTCCTTGATGAAGCGCAGGTAGCGCTCGAAGGTCTCCTTGGGCAGCTGCTCCTGCTCCAGGCGCTGCTCGAGGACGTAGAGCAGGTGCACCGGGTTGGCCGCCACCTCGTGGTTGTCGAAGTTGAACACCTTGGCCAGGATCTTGAAGGCGAAGCGCGTGGAGAGCCCGTCCATGCCCTCGTCGACCCCGGCGGCGTCGCGGTACTCCTGGATCGACTTGGCCTTGGGATCGGTGTCCTTGAGGTTCTCGCCGTCATAGACCCGCATCTTGGAGTAGACGCTCGAGTTCTCGGGCTCCTTGAGCCGCGAGAGCACCGAGAACTGCGCCAGCATGCGCAGGGTGTCCGGGGCGCAGGGCGCCTCGGCCAGGGTGGAATGCTCGAGGAGCTTCTTGTAGATGTTGATCTCCTCGGTCACCCGCAGGCAGTAGGGCACCTTGACGATGTAGACCCGGTCGAGGAAGGCCTCGTTGTTGCGGTTGTTGCGGAAGGTCTGCCACTCGCTCTCGTTGGAGTGGGCGAGGATCACGCCGTCGTAGGGGATCGCTCCCATGCCCTCGGTGGGGTTGTAATTGCCCTCCTGGGTCGCGGTCAGCAGCGGGTGCAGCACCTTGATCGGCGCCTTGAACATCTCGACGAATTCCATCAGCCCCTGGTTGGCCCGGCACAGGCCGCCGGAGAAGCTGTAGGCGTCGGGGTCGTCCTGGGAATAGAGCTCCAGCTGGCGGATGTCCACCTTGCCGACCAGCGAGGAGATGTCCTGGTTGTTCTCGTCGCCGGGCTCGGTCTTGGCGATGGCGATCTGGTTGAGCCGCGACGGGTAGAGCCGCACCACCCGGAACTGGCTGATGTCGCCGCCGTACTCCTTGAGCCGCTTGGCGGCCCAGGGCGACATCACGCTCTTCAGGCAGCGCCGGGGAATGCCGTACTCCTTCTCCAGCAACTCGCCGTCATGCTCCGGCGAGAAGAGCCCCAGCGGCGATTCCTGCACCGGCGAGCCCTTGATGGCATAGAAGGGAATATGCTCCATCAGCAGCTTGAGCTGCTCGGCCAGGGACGACTTGCCGCCCCCCACCGGCCCCAGCAGGTAGAGGATCTGCTTCTTCTCCTCGAGGCCCTGGGCGGCATGGCGGAAGTAGGCGACGATCTGCTCGATGGCCTCCTCCATACCGTAGAACTCGGCGAAGGCCGGATAGCGCCGGATCACCTTGTTGGAGAAGATCCGCGACAGGCGCGGGTCCTTCGCCGTGTCGATCACCTCGGGCTCGCCGATGGCTTCCAGCATGCGCTCGGCCGCGCTGGCATAGACCGAAGGATCCTCACGGCAGAGTTCCAGATACTCCTGCAGGCTCATTTCCTCCTGCTGGATGCGTTCGAATCGGTTCTGCACATGATCGAAGATGCTCATCGATGCCTCCTTAAAGCCCGGGGCTCCGGCCGCACGACCCACTCGCGGCGGCCGGGTCGGTAGCTTCAGCGTAGTCAGCGCGACCGGACGAGACGGCCCGGTGCCTTTCAACGCAGTACGCCACTACTTCCTATGAACCTCGAAGCCGGCAAGCGTTTCGTTGCGAACTGTGCATCTTGTCATCTTCCGCCCCCGGGCGGGGCGGACCCGGCCGGGCAGCGGGAAGGCGCGGGCCGGCCGAGGCGGCGGGGGCGGCCGGCCCCGGTAGCTAGAGGGAGGCGGCCAGGCGGGTGCCCTGCTCGATGGCCCGCTTGGCGTCGAGCTCGGCGGGCTCGAAGGCCCCGCCGACGACGTGCACCGAGACGCCGGCCTCGCGCAGCGGCGCCAGCCAGTCTCGCTCGGCCTCCTGGCCGGCGCAGATCACCACGGAATCGACCTCGAGCAGGCGCGGCTCGCCGTCGACGCGGATATGCAGGCCCGCGTCGTCGATGCCCACGTACTCGCAGCCGGCCAGGGTCTCGACGCCGCGATGGCGCAGCGAGGCCCGGTGCACCCAGCCGGTGGTGGTGCCGAGCCCGCGGCCCGGCTTGCTGCGCTTGCGCTGCAGCAGGAAGACGCGCCGGGGGATCCGCGGGCGCTCGGCGTCGCGCAGCCCGCCGGGCGAGGCCACGCCCAGGTCCACCCCCCACTCCCGGCACCAGGCCTCGACGTCCCGGGCCGGATGATCGGCATGGGTGAGCAGCTCGGCGACATCGAAGCCGATGCCGCCGGCGCCGATGATCGCCACCCGCGGCCCGACCCGCTCGGGGTGGCGGATCGCGAACGGATAGGACAGCACCTTGGGGTGGTCGATGCCCGGCAGGTCGAGCCTGCGCGGACGCACCCCGGTGGCCAGGATCACCTCGTCGAAGGCCCGCAGGGCGTGCAGCTCCGGCTCGGCGCCGAGGTACACGGTGACGCCGTGCTTGTCCAGCATCACCCGGTAGTAGCGCAGGGTCTCGTCGAACTCCTCCTTGCCGGGTATGCGACGGGCATGGTTGAACTGGCCGCCGAGCTCCGCCTGGCGCTCGAACAGCGTCACCGCATGGCCGCGCTGGGCGGCGGTCACCGCCGCGGCGAGCCCGGCCGGGCCGCCGCCCACCACGGCGATGCGCCTCGTCTCGGCCGCCGGGGCGACGACCAGCTCGGTCTCGTGGCAGGCCCGGGGATTGACCAGGCAGGAGGTGAGCTTGCCCTGGAAGGTGTGATCCAGGCAGGCCTGGTTGCAGGCGATGCAGGTATTGATCTCCGCGGCGCGATCCTCCCGGGCCTTGGCCACCCAGGCCGGGTCGGCCAGGAAGGGGCGGGCCATGGAGACCATGTCGGCGACGCCCTCGGCGAGCAGGCGCTCGGCCACCTCCGGCATGTTGATGCGGTTGGTGGCGATCAGCGGCACCTCGAGCTCGGCCTTCATGCGCCGGGTGACCTCGGCGAAGGCCGCCCGCGGCACGCTGGTGACGATGGTCGGCACCCGGGCCTCATGCCAGCCGATCCCGGTGTTGATGACGTCGGCGCCGGCGGCCTCGATGGCACGCCCCAGGGCCACCACCTCCTCGAAGGTGCTGCCCTCCTCCACCAGGTCGATCATCGACAGCCGGAAGATGATCAGGAAGTCCGGCCCCAGGGCCTCGCGGATGCGCCGCACGGCCTCCACCGGGAAGCGGATGCGTCCCTCGAAGCTGCCGCCCCAGGCGTCCCGGCGATGGTTGGTGCGCCGGCAGACGAACTGGTTGATCAGGTAGCCCTCCGAGCCCATCACCTCGACGCCGTCGTAGCCGGCCTCCCGGGCCAGGCTCGCGCAGCGCACGTAGTCGTCGAGGGTCCGCTCGATCTCCGCCTCCTCCAGCGCCCGGGGCGCGCGGGGGTTGATCGGCGCCTGGATCGCCGAGGGCGCCACCGGGGCGGCGGTGTAGGCATAGCGGCCGGCATGCAGGATCTGCAGGCAGATGTGCCCGCCCGCCTCGTGCACCGCCCCGGTGACCCGCCGGTGGTCGGCCACCTGTTCGGGACGCTCCAGGGTCGAGGCGCCCTCGAAGACCGCCCCCTCCGCGTTGGGGGCGATGCCGCCGCCGACGATCAGCGCGACGCCGGCGCGGACCCGTTCGGCATAGAAGGCGGCCAGGCGGGCGAAGCCGTCGGGGGCTTCCTCCAGGTTGGTGTGCATCGAGCCCATCAGGACCCGGTTGGGCAGGGTCAGGGGGCCGAGCGTCAGGGGGCGAAACAGGTGGGGATAGGCGGTCACGGCAGACTCCTCGAGGTCGGATGCCCAGAATTCAAACAACTGTATGATAGTTGTTCCGGATCCGCAAAGGGCCGCGTCCAGCATCCTCCAGGGCGTCGCGTCGGGCAACACGAAAAAGCCCCGAGGCGGAACCTCGGGGCTTTTGGAATTCGGTGCAGATGGCGGACCGGACGGGACTCGAACCCGCGACCTCCGGCGTGACAGGCCGGCATTCTAACCAACTGAACTACCGGTCCGCGTGGTGGGCGATACTGGACTCGAACCAGTGACCCCCAGCATGTGAGGCTGGTGCTCTAACCAACTGAGCTAATCGCCCACGCGTTACTGCATAGATTGTGTGCGTCATCGTGGCGGACCGGACGGGACTCGAACCCGCGACCTCCGGCGTGACAGGCCGGCATTCTAACCAACTGAACTACCGGTCCGCAAGATGATGCGGTGCAGAAAGCGCTGGCGGACCGGACGGGACTCGAACCCGCGACCTCCGGCGTGACAGGCCGGCATTCTAACCAACTGAACTACCGGTCCGCTTCCGCTTCTGCGACGTGATCGGGCCAGTGCGAGGCACTGGTGGGTGGTACAGGGATCGAACCTGTGACCCCCAGCTTGTAAGGCTGGTGCTCTCCCGGCTGAGCTAACCACCCCCGGTCACGTGGCGCTGCATTCTACAGGGGTCGGTGCCATTGTCAACGCGTTTTTTCATCTCGGCGATCGCGGAAGGCCAGGGCATTCATCCACTTGGCCGCGCCTGGCCGGCACCGTGAGCGGCCATGGCCTCGGCGATGCGCCGCGCGCCCTCGGCGATCAGCCCCGCCTGGTCGCGCCCCGAGGCGCGCCTCGGCTTCCAGTCGTGATCGCCATCCTCCAGCCAGTGCAGCTCGGCGCATCCCGGCAGGGCATAGCCGGCCACCTCGTCGCGGGTGCCGAAGGGATCGCGGGTCCCCTGCACCACCAGGGTCGGGCAGGCCAGCCGCGGCCAATGGTCGAGGCGCAGCGAATCGGGCTTGCGGGGCGGATGGAAGGGGTAGCCGCAGAGCACCAGGCCGGGGGCGCCGTCGCGGGCCGCCAGCAGGCTGGCGACCCGGCCGCCCATGGACTTGCCGCCCAGCCACAGGGGGGTGGGCGAGACCTGCGACACGCTGTCGCACCAGACGGCGAGTTCCTCGACCAGCCCCGCGACCTTCGGAGGGGGGCGACGGCGCCCCGCCTCGCGCATCCGCCGCAGGTAGTCGAACTCCACGGCCAGGGTCTGGACGCCGGCCCTCGCCAGCGCCCGGCGCAGGGCGAGCAGGAAGGGAGAATCCTGGCCAGCCCCGGCACCATGGGTCAGCAGCAGGCGTCCCGCGCTGCCGTCGCCCTGGAGGTCGAGCGGGCCGAGGCCCTCGACCTGCCAGGTGCCCGGGCGGCCTTCGCCGAGGTAGCGGCCCAGATCGGGAAGGGGGATGGGTGAAGCGAAGTGGTAACCATTATCGGACAACGGATTCATTCCTTGGTTCAACATCGGGGGGATCGCCAGTTCAGGTTGTCCCATCGCTGCGCTAGAATCCGGGGAGGTTTTTGACCTGCATCATCCTGTGGGAGGTCGTTTCGGGGCAGAATGCCGCGGGCCACCCCCAAACCGCGTTCGATGGGAACCTGACATGAGCACAGCATTGGAACACCCGACCTACAACTACAAGGTAGTTCGGCAGTTCGCGATCATGACGGTGGTGTGGGGCATCGTGGGCATGGCCCTCGGTGTCACCATCGCCGCCCAGCTGGTATGGCCGGAACTGAACCTGGGACTGCCGTGGACGAGCTTCGGCCGCCTGCGCCCCCTGCACACCAACGCCGTCATCTTCGCCTTCGGCGGCTCGGCGCTGTTCGCCACCTCGTACTACGTGGTGCAGCGAACCTGCCAGACGCGCCTGATCTCCGACAAGCTGGCCGCCTTCACCTTCTGGGGCTGGCAGGCGGTGATCCTGTCGGCGGTGGTGACCCTGCCCATGGGCTACACCACCACCAAGGAGTATGCCGAGCTCGAGTGGCCGATCAACATCCTGATCGCGGTGGTGTGGATCAGCTATGCCATCGTCTTCCTGGGCACCATCAAGCAGCGCAAGACCTCCCACATCTACGTGGCCAACTGGTTCTTCGCCGCCTTCATCCTCACCGTGGCGGTGCTGCATATCGTCAACAACGCCGCCCTGCCGGTGTCGGCGATGTACTCGATTTCCATCTACTCCGGCGCCATCGACGCCATGACCCAGTGGTGGTACGGCCACAACGCGGTGGGCTTCTTCCTGACCGCCGGCTTCCTGGGCATGATGTACTACTTCGTGCCCAAGCAGGCCGAGCGCCCGGTCTATTCCTATCGCCTGTCCATCGTCCACTTCTGGGCGCTGATCATGGTCTACATGTGGGCCGGCCCGCACCACCTGCACTACACCGCCCTGCCCAACTGGGCCCAGTCGCTGGGCATGATCATGTCGATCATCCTGCTGGCGCCGAGCTGGGGCGGCATGATCAACGGCATGATGACCCTTTCCGGGGCCTGGCATAAGCTGCGCACCGACCCCACCCTGCGTTTCCTGGTGGTGGCGCTGTCCTTCTACGGCATGTCCACCTTCGAGGGGCCGATGATGGCGGTGAAGACCGTCAACGCCCTGTCCCACTACACCGACTGGACCATCGGCCACGTCCACGCCGGCGCCCTGGGCTGGGTGGCGATGATCACCATCGGCTCCATGTACCACCTGATCCCGCGCCTGTTCGGCCGTACCGAGATGTACTCCAACGGCCTGATCGCCGTGCACTTCTGGCTGGCGACCATCGGCACCGTGCTGTATATCGCCGCCATGTGGGTCAACGGCATCCTGCAGGGCCTGATGTGGCGCGCCGTGAACCCCGACGGCACCCTGATGTACACCTTCGTCGAGTCCGTCGAGGCCAGCGGGCCGGGCTACATCGTGCGGATGATCGGCGGCCTGTGCTGGGTGGTCGGCATGCTGATCATGGCCTTCAACGTCTTCATGACCGTGCGCCGCCAGGAAAGCGTCCGGCAGCCGATTCCGCAGTCCGCCTGAGCCAACAGGGAACGAAACACCAATGAGACACGAGATAGTCGAAAAGAACGTCGGCCTGCTCGCCGTGCTGATCCTGGTGGTGATCAGTTTCGGCGGCCTCGCCGAGGTGGTGCCGCTGTTCTTCCAGAAGAAGACGACCGAGCCGGTGGAAGGCCTCGAGCCGCTCTCCGCCCTGGAACTGGCCGGCCGCGACGTCTACCGGCGCGAGGGCTGCGTCGGCTGCCACTCGCAGATGGTCCGTCCCTTCCGCGCCGAGACCGAGCGCTACGGCCACTACAGCGTGGCCGGCGAGTCGGTGTACGAGCACAACTTCCTGTGGGGCTCCAAGCGCACCGGGCCCGACCTGGCCCGGGTCGGCGGTCGCTACAGCGACGACTGGCACCGCGCCCACCTCTACAACCCCCGCGACGTGGTGCCCGAGTCGGTGATGCCGGCCTATCCCTGGCTGTTCGAGAACACCCTGGACGGCGAGCACATCGCCGACAAGATGCGCACCATGCGCAGCCTGGGCGTGCCCTACACCGACGAGCAGATCGCCAATGCGCGCGACGAGGTGCGCGGCGAGCGTGAGATCACGGCCCTGGTGGCCTACCTGCAACAACTCGGCACCGTGCTCAAGGACACGCGCTGACCATGGATATCGGGACCGTCCGCGGCATCATCACCGGCCTGCTGATCGTCGCCTTCCTGGGGCTCGTCTGGTGGGCCTACTCGAAGCGCCGCAAGCCGGACTTCGACGAGGCGGCGAACCTGCCCTTCGCCGACGAGGATGAGCGACCGAACCGTGACACGAGCGCCTCCGACGAGGCCGATTCCCGACAGAACAAGGGAGACAGGAACGCATGAATAATCTCTGGGGTGACTCCCTTTCCGGCTTCTGGAGCGCCTGGATCATCGTCATCACGCTGGGCACCATCGCCATCAGTGCCTGGCTGCTGTTCGCCAACCGCAAGACCGACAAGGCGCCGGACGCGGAGGGCAATGTCGAGACCACCGGGCACGCCGCCGACGAGATCGAGGAGTACGACAACCCGCTGCCGCGCTGGTGGTTCCAGCTCTACGTGGGGACCGTGATCTTCTCCCTGGGCTATCTGGTGCTCTACCCGGGCCTGGGCAACTTCGCCGGCCTGCTGGGCTGGACCCAGGAGGGCCAGTGGGAGAAGGAGGTGGCCCGCGCCGAGGAGCAGTACGCGCCGATCTTCGCCCAGTACGAGGAGGTGCCGATTCCCGAGCTGGCCCAGGACGGCGAGGCCATGCAGGTCGCCGAGCGCATCTTCCTCAACAACTGCGCCATCTGCCACGGCTCCAACGCCCAGGGCGGCTACGGCTTCCCCAACCTGACCGACGACGCCTGGCTCTACGGCGGCGCGCCGGAGAACATCGTCCAGACCCTGACCAACGGGCGTAACGGCCTGATGCCCTCCTGGCAGCAGCTCGGCGAGGAGAACATCGCCAACCTGACCCAGCACGTCATGTCGCTGTCCGGCCAGGCCACCGACGCCGAGCGGGCCGAGGAAGGCGCCGCGGTCTACGCCTCCGTCTGCGCGGCCTGCCACATGCCCGACGGCACCGGCAACCAGGCCCTGGGCGCGCCCAACCTGACCGACGACGCCTGGCTCTACCGCCGGCCCGGCCAGCCGCTGGACGAGGCCATCACCCAGACCCTGCGCAACGGCCGCAACGGCCACATGCCGGCCCAGGCCGCCTACATCGGCGAGGACAAGGTCCACCTGGTCGCCGCCTATGTGTACAGTCTGAGCCGTCAGGACTGACCCGCCCCATCCCGGGGTCGAGGAAGGGTGTGGCCCGGGGTCGCACCCTTTCTCGTTGCGGCCCCCGCTCGCTACAATCGACGCATCAGACAGGGGCCCACCCTGCCCTCTCCTTGCCTGCCGTGAGCCTGCCATGAGCGAGAAGATCCCGACCCGCGACGTCACCCCGGATCCCGTGCAACATCACGCGCCGGAGGCGACCGTCACCCAGGAGATGTACGCCAGCCGGCGCCACATCTATGTTCGCGAGATCAAGGGCGTCTTCCAGCGCCTGCGGCGCAGCGCCAACTGGGCCCTGATGCTGGCCTTCTTCCTGATCCCCTGGATTCCCTGGGGCGACCGCCCGGCGGTGTGGTTCGACCTGCCCGGCCGCGAGTTCCATATCTTCGGGGCGACCTTCTATCCCCAGGAGTTCATGCTGCTCTCCTGGCTGCTGATCATCTGCGCCTTCGGGCTGTTCTTCATCACGGTGTTCGCCGGCCGCGTGTGGTGCGGCTACACCTGCCCGCAGAGCGTCTGGACCTTCCTGTTCATCTGGGTCGAGCACCGCACCGAGGGCCCGCGCAACCGGCGCATCAAGCTCGACAAGCGCGGCCTGGACGCCGACAAGGCCCGGCGCAAGGCCGCCAAGCACCTCATCTGGCTGGCCATCGCCGCCGCCACCGGCCTGACCTTCGTCGGCTACTTCACGCCGATCCGCGAGCTGGTGGTGGAGCTGCCCACCCTGGAGGCCCACGGCTGGTCCTACTTCTGGGTGGGCTTCTTCACCCTGTTCACCTACCTCAACGCCGGCTGGCTGCGCGAGCAGGTGTGCATCTACATGTGCCCCTATGCCCGCTTCCAGTCGGTGATGTTCGATCGCGACACCCTTATCGTCTCCTACGACGCCGACCGCGGCGAGCCCCGCGGGCCGCGCAAGAAGCGCCTGAGCCACGAGGAGGCCCGCGCCGCCGGCCACGGCGACTGCATCGACTGCGACCTCTGCGTCCAGGTCTGCCCCACCGGCATCGACATCCGCGACGGCCTGCAGTACGAGTGCATCACCTGCGCGGCCTGCATCGACGCCTGCGACAGCGTCATGGACAAGATGGGCTATCCCCGCGGCCTGATCCGCTACACCACCGAGAACGCCCTGGAGGGCAAGCCGACCCATATCCTGCGCCCGCGCCTGCTCGGCTACCTGGCGGCGCTGCTGGTGATGATCGGCCTGTTCGTGTGGGCGGTGGGCGACCGCGCCGCGGTAGGCTTCGAGGTGGAGCGCGACCGCAACCAGCTGTTCCAGATGACGCGGGACGGCGAGATCAGTAACGTCTACACCCTGATCGTGCGCAACCTCGACAAGCAGGATCACACCTACCGCCTCGAGGGCTCCGGCCTGCCGGGTCTGGCGCTGGACACCGAGAGGGTCAGCGTCCCCGCCGGCGAGTCCCGCCAGCTGGTGATCGAGGCCACCGTGCCCCCCGCGTCCATCGAGTTGCCCAGCCACGAGATCCTGCTGCGCCTGGAGGCGGTCGACGATCCCGACATCCGCCTCGAGCGCGACAGCCGCTTCATAGGAGAGACCCGCTGATGACGGCGGAACACGAGTCCATCCCGCCCTGGTACAAGCAGTTCTGGCCCTGGTTCCTGATCGGCCTGCTGGGGTCCTCGGTGACCTTCAGCCTGGTCTACTTGGCCTTCTCGCTGCACTACTACGACGGCACCGTGGCCCAGGACTACTACAAGGAAGGCCTGGCCATCAACGAGCAGATCGCCAAGCAGGAGCAGGCCCAGGCGCTGGGCCTGGCGGCGACCCTGCGCGCCGACCCGGCCACCGGCGACCTGGTCGTCGACCTGGCCGGCGAGCAGCACCCGGAGCGCCTGGTGCTCAAGCTGATCTTCCCCACCGAGAGCGCCCGGGACCGCACCCTCGAGCTCGAGCACGTGCGCGCCGGGCGCTACGTGACCATGCTCGAGGAGCCACTGCGCTATCGCTGGTACCTGCATCTGCAGCCCGCCGAGGGCCAGCAGGCCGACTGGCGGCTGACCGGCGAGGCCCGCTTCCCCACCGAGGACGAGATCGCCCTGGTCCCCGGGATCTGACGCCCCATGACCACCACCACGCTCGCGGCCGACTCGGCCCCCGGCTGCTATCACTGCGGCAGCCGGGTGCCCGAGGACGCCCCCTGGACGATCACCCTGGACGACGCCGTCCACCCACTGTGCTGCCCGGGCTGCGAGGCGGTGGCCCACGCCATCGTCGACGGCGGGCTGGCCAGCTACTACCGCTTCCGCACCGAGCTCCCGGAGCGCCCGGACGACCGCCAGGCGGCCCGCGCCGAGACCTGGGCGGTGTTCGACGACCCGGGCCTGCAGGCACGCTTCGTCCACCCCGAGCCGGACGGCGGCGTCCACGCCACCCTGGCGGTGGAGGGCATCACCTGCGCGGCCTGCGCCTGGCTGATCGAGCACCGCCTCAACGCCCTGGCGGGGGTCACCGCCAGCGCCGTCAACCTCACCCATCACCGGGTGCGGGTCAGCTGGGATCCCGCCCGGCTGGCCTTCTCGCGGATCCTCGCCGAGATGGCCGCCATCGGCTACCAGGCCCAGCCCTACGAGCCCGACGCCGCCCAGCACCGCCTGCGCCGCGAGGAGCGCATGAACGTGCGACGGCTGATCGTCGCCGCGGTGGGGATGATGCAGGTGATGATGTTCTCCATCCCCCTCTACGTGGCCGGCGAGGATGGCCTGGGCGCCGACTTCGACGCCCTCTTCCACTGGCTGGCCTTCGCCCTGACCACCCCGGTGGTGCTGTTCTCGGCCCAGCCGTTCTTCGCCGGCGCCTGGCGCGACCTGCAAACCCGCCAGCTGGGCATGGACGTCCCGGTGTCGCTGGCCATCGGCTCGGCCTACCTGGCCAGCGCCTGGGCGGTGATCGCCGGCCACGGCGACGTCTACTTCGACTCGGCGGCGATGTTCACCTTCTTCCTGCTATTCGGGCGCTATGTGGAGATGCGCGCCCGGCGTCGCAGCGGGCGCGCCGGCAACGCCCTGGCCGACGCCCTGCCCCTCTCGGCCATCCGCCTCGCCGAGGACGGCGCGGAGCGCATCCTGCCGTCCAGCGAGCTCGCCGCCGGCGACCGGGTGCTGGTGCGCCCCGGCCACGGCGTGCCCGCCGACGGAGTCATCGAGAGCGGCGCGTCCAGCCTCGACGAGTCGATGCTCACCGGCGAGACCCTGCCGGTGACCCGCGGCGTCGGCGAGGCCGTCACCGGCGGCAGCCAGAACATCGAGAGCCCGCTCACGGTGCGTGTCACCCGGGCCGGCCGCGACGCCCGGGCGGCCAGCCTGGTGGACCTCACCGACCGCGCCTTCGCCAGCCGCCCGCGCATCGCCCGGGTCACCGCCCGCCTGGCGCACCACTTCGTGCTCCAGGTACTGCTGATCGCCGCCGCGGTGGCGCTGGCCTGGTGGTTCATCGACCCCGCCCGGGCCTTCTGGGTGACCCTCTCGGTGCTGGTGGTCACCTGCCCCTGCGCCCTGGCGCTGGCCACCCCCACCGCGGTGACCGCCGGCCATGGCCAGCTGCACCGCCGCGGCGTGCTGCTGACCCGGGCCGATGCCCTGGAGACCCTGGCCGGCCTCGACCGGGTGATCCTCGACAAGACCGGCACCCTCACCGCCGGCGAGATCAGCCTGGCCCGGGTGCGGCCCCTGGACGGCGGCGACGAGGCCCGCCTGGCGGCGGTGGCCGCCGCCCTGGAGGCCCACTCCGAGCATCCCATCGCCCGGGCCTTCCGGCCCTACCGGCGGGTCGGGCTGAACGCCGAGGACGTGGTCAGCCGCCCCGGCCGGGGCCTGGAGGGCCGCCTCGACGGCCGGGCCTGGCGGCTCGGCACGCCCGAGTTCGCCGCCCCCGAGGCCCGCCCGGCCCCGCCCGACGACGGCCACTGGCTGCTGCTGGCCGAGGCCGGCACGCCGCGGGCCTGGTTCGCCCTGCGCGATCGGCTGCGCGACGACGCCGCCGAGGCCATCGCCGCCTTCCGGGCCCGGGGCCTGGCGGTGGAGCTGCTGTCCGGCGACACCGAAGCGGCCACCCGCGCGCTCGCCGAGCGCCTGGGCATCGCGACATGGCACGCCAAGGCGAGCCCCGAGGACAAGCTCGACCGGCTGCGCGCCGCCCAGGCCGGCGGCGACCGGGTGGCCATGGTCGGCGACGGCATCAACGACGTGCCGGTGCTGGCCGGCGCCGACCTGGCCATCGCCATGAACGGCGCCACCGACCTGGCCCGCACCCGGGCCGACGCCGTCTTGCTGGGCCCGCGCCTCGCGCGTATCGTCGAGGCCATCGACATCGGCCGGGCCACCCGGCGGATCATCCGCCAGAACCTGGCCTGGGCGCTGATCTACAACCTGGCCGCCCTGCCGCTGGCCGCCATGGGCTGGGTGCCGCCCTGGCTGGCCGCCCTGGGCATGTCGGCCAGCTCACTGGTGGTGGTCGGCAACGCCCTGCGCCTGGCGCGCTGGACGCCCGAGGCCGCCGTCCCCGCTGGGAGAGCCGAGACCCCATGAAGATCCTCTATCTGCTGATTCCCCTGTCGCTGATCCTGCTGGGCCTGGCCGTCTGGGCCTTCTTCTGGGCGGTCAAGCACGATCAGTTCGAGGACCTGGAAGGGCCGGCCCACCGCATCCTCTTCGACGAGGACGACAACGACCTGCCCCCCGAGGAGCGCGCCCGGCGTCGCGGCGAGTCCGACGCGCCGGCCGACGACGAGGACCACCGGACGCGCTGATGGATCCCACCGGACTCGACCTGCCGCCGCTGGCCGCGGCCTTCGTCTTCGGCCTGCTGGGCGGCGCCCACTGCATCGGCATGTGCGGCGGCATCATGAGCGCCCTGACCTTCGCGGTGCCGCCCAGCATGCGCCACCCGGCGCGGCTGTCCGGCCTGCTGCTGGGCTACAACCTGGGCCGCATCGCCAGCTACATGGCCGCCGGCGCCCTGGTGGCCGGGCTGGGCACCCTGATCGGCGTCGCCCCGGGGGCGCGCCTGGCCTTGCAGGCCCTGGCCGCGGTGATGCTGATCCTGATGGCGCTCTACATCGCCGACTGGTGGAAGGGGCTGCTGCGGGTCGAGGCCCTGGGCCGGCGCCTGTGGCGCCACCTGGAGCCGCTCGGCCGGCGGCTGATGCCGGTGGTGAAGGTGCCCCAGGCGGTGGCCCTGGGGGCGGTGTGGGGCTGGCTGCCCTGCGGGCTGGTGTATTCCATGCTGGCCTGGAGCCTGGCGATCGCCGAGCCGGCCCGGGGGGCGGCGCTGATGGGCGCCTTCGGCCTGGGCACCCTGCCGGCGCTGCTGGTCACCGGCCTGGCCGCCCGCCAGCTCGGCGCCCTGATCCGCCATCCGGCCACCCGCACCCTGGCCGCCACCGCGATCATCGGCTTCGCGCTGTGGCAGCTGTGGGCCCTGCTGCCCGCCGCGGGCCATCACTGAGCCACGAACCGCGGCCCGCTTGATCCAGCGCAACGCCCGCCGGCTGCCGGGGCACTAGCATGAAGGCATTCCGACCCGGAGCCTCATCATGCCCGTTCGCGCCCCGCGCCGCTTCGGCGCCGACGATTTCGAGACCGCCCTGGCGGCCAGCAACGCCGTCGGCCGCCCCCTCTCGGTTCGCCTGGCCCTGCCGTTCTGCCGCCAGGCCTGCCGGCACTGCGCCCGGCCGGTCGCCGGCGACGCCACCGGCATCCCCGAGGCCTACCTGACACGACTCGACCGCGAGATGGTGCTGGTGCGCCGGCCACTGGATCCGGCGCGACGGGTCCAGGCCCTGCACTGGGGCGGCGGCACCCCGTCGCTGCTGCGCCTGGACCAGATGAGCGACCTCATCGACCGCCTGGCGGCCCGCTTCTCCCTGGAAAGCGGCCCGAGCCGGGACTTCGCCATCGAGCTCGACCCCCGGGAGGCCGATGTCCTCACCCTGCGCCACCTGGAGGCGCTGGGCTTCAATCGCCTGCGCCTGACGGTGCTGGACCTGACGCCCCGGGTGCAGGCCGCCGTGGGTCGCCCCTGCCCCCGGCCCCTGATCGAGCCGCTGCTCGACGAGGCGGACCGGCTGGGCTTCCGCTCGCTGGCCGTGGAGCTGGCCCTGGGCCTGCCCCACCAGAGCGGCGAACGCCTCGCCGACACCCTGAGCCAGGTGGCGGCCATGGCCCCACCGCGGATCCTGCTGCATCGCGCCTCGCCGCCGGTCGCCGGAGCGCCGGATGCGGACGACCTCGAGGCGAGGGCCGAGCGCCTGCTGGCGGAGGCCGGCTACGCGGCCTGGCGGCCGGGGCACTATGCCCGGCGCGGCCCGGCCCTCGACGACGCCCGCGCCCAGGCCGACCGCGAGGCGCGGCGCGATCGCCTGGGCCTGGGCGTGGGCGCCCACTCCCGGCTCCCCGATGCCGAGGCGCGCAACGCCACCACGCTGGCCGACTACGCGGCGGCCCTGGACGCCGGCCGACTGGCCACCGCCTCGGGGCAGTGGCGGTCGCGCCCCGTCGACCCGCCCCCTCACCGGGCCGACGGGGGTATCACCTAAGGGATGCTATGCCTCGACGCGGTTCATCCTCCATAATGTCGCCCAGAGTCGACATCAAGGAGGACACCATGGCCGATACCGCAGCCGGCCGGCGACGTTCGCTGTTGAACGAGACCCGCTGCCGGACGTGCAGCCTGAGCTCGCTGTGCCTGCCCCTGGCCCTCGAGCTCGAGGACATGGATCAGTTCGACGCCATCATCCGCCGCCGCGCGCCGCTCAAGAAGGGCGAGTCGCTGTTCCGGCAGGGCAGCCCCTTCACCAGCGTCTACGCGGTGCGCTCGGGCAGCCTCAAGCAGGTCACCAGCGAGGGCAGCGGGGCCGACCAGCTCACCAACTTCTACCTGCCCAGCGAGCTGGTGGGCCTCGACGGCATCGACGAGACGACCTACCCGGGGTCGGTGATCGCCCTGGAGACCACCACGGTCTGCGAGATCCCCTTCGATCGCCTGGACGCCCTCTCGGAGCGCCTGCCGGAGCTTCGCAACCAGCTGTACCGCAGCATGAGCAAGGAGATGCGCGACGACCGCCGCATGATGCGCCTGCTGTCGCGCAAGACCGCCGATCAGCGACTGGCCACCTTCTTCGCCAGCCTCTCCGACCGCTTCCGGCGCCGCGGCTACTCCCCCTACAGCTTCCGGCTCTCCATGTCCCGGGCGGACATCGGCAACTACCTGGGCCTGGCGGTGGAGACGGTCAGCCGTATCCTGAGCCGCTTCCAGCAGCAGGGCTTGGTGGCCGTGTCGGGGCGCGAGGTCAACATCCTCGACCTGGATGCCCTGGTCGAGCTGGCCGAGGAGGAAGGCTGCCGCTGACACGCTATCGCGTGAGCTGGAAGCTGGAAGCTGGAAGCTGGAAGCTGGAAGCTGGAAGCTGGAAGCTGGAAGCTGGAAGCTGGAAGGCAGCGTAAACCGAACCGCCCCTATGGCAAAAGCCTAGGGGCGGTTTTGCTTCCGGCTTAGGTCCGCGCAGCGTACGACCTTCCAACTTCCCGGCGAAGCCGGAGACTTCCAGCTTCAAGCTTATGGCTTACGGCTACTCGTTATGGAGCTCGATGCGGTCGGCCTGCAGGCGCGCCTGCTTGTCCTCGAGGCCGGCGAAGTCGAACAGCTCGCGGTCGGCCAGCTGGGACGGCGCGACGTTGGTCACCGCCTTGAACATGCTCTCGAGCCGCCCCGGGTGCTTGGCCTCCCACTCGGCCAGCATCTCCTTGACCACCTGGCGCTGGAGGTTCGGCTGGGAGCCGCACAGGTTGCAGGGAATGATCGGGAAGGCCATCTGCCGGGCGAACTCGGCGATGTCCGCCTCCCGGCAGTAGGCCAGCGGCCGGATGACGATGTTCTTGCCGTCGTCGGAGAGCAGCTTGGGCGGCATCGACTTGAGGCTGCCGCCGTAGAACATGTTGAGGAACAGCGTCTCGAGGATGTCCTCGCGGTGGTGGCCCAGGGCGATCTTGGTGGCGCCGATCTCCTCGGCGTAGCCGTAGAGGGAGCCGCGCCGCAGCCGCGAACACAGCGCGCAGGTGGTCTTGCCCTCCGGGGTCTTCTCCTTGACCACCGAGTAGGTGTCGCGCTCGAGGATGTGGTAGTCCACGCCGATGCCGTCCAGGTACTCGGGCAGCACGTGCTCGGGAAAGCCGGGTTGCTTCTGATCCAGGTTGACCGCCACCAGCGAGAAGTCCACCGGGGCGTTGCGCTGCAGGCTGCGCAGGATCTCGAGCATGGTGTAGCTGTCCTTGCCGCCGGACAGACAGACCATCACCTTGTCGCCGTCGCGGATCATGCCGAAGTCGATGATGGCGTTGCCGACCTGGCGCCGCAGGCGCTTCTGCAGCTTGTTGAACTCGCGCTTGGCCTTGGCGTCCGGGCCAGCGGTCGCGGAGGCCGACGTCTCGGCGGGGGGCGCGTCCTCGGCGGGACGGGGATCGAACATCATGGCGTCTTGCATGGTCGGGGCACTGCCAGGGCATCGGGAATGAACGGCCGCCCATCCTACCACCCTCGTCCGGCACTGGCGATGCAGGCCGCGCCAGCCGGGGCTCTCAGCCGCTCAGGGGCAGCTCGGCCCGACGCGCCATGCGCAGCTGCATCAGGGCCGTGGTCACCGCCTTGCCCAGGGCGCTCTGGCGCCCCATCAGCGGCACGCCGAGACGCTCGGCGACCTCGTCGAAGCGCGGCGAGGACATGAAGTGGGGATGCTGATGCCGCTGTCGGCGCTGGTAGCGCTGAGCCAGGTCGATGCCGGCGTTGGGCAGCGCGAAGCCGAGGTGGCGACGCAGCATGCGGTTGAGCAGCGCCAGGTCGCGATCCAGCCGCCAGCCGACCAGCGGCCGGTTGCCGACGAACTCCAGCAGCCGGCCCAGGGCCTCGTCCATCGCCAGGCCCTCGTCCAGGTCGATGCCGCGCAGGCCATGATGACGCACGGCGTCCCCGGCCAGCGTCTCCGGGCGCGCCAGCCGCAGCTCCAGGGACTCGCTGGTCAGCACCCGGTCCCCGCGCAGGCGCACCGCGGCGATGGCCAGCGGCTCGGCGTGGCGAGGATCCGGCCCGCTCGCCTGCACCGCGATCGCCACCATCTCCTCCCCCGTGTAGGGGCGGAAGAGCCAGCCGTAGCGGCCATGGGCATGGCGGTGGCGATCCACCACCCGGCGCAGGGTCTTGAGCATCCGAGCCTCCTCAGCTTGGCGGGGACGGGGCCCTCACGAGTATTCGAGGTGATAGCGATGAGACAGTCGCTGCTTGAAGTCCTTGACGATATGCAGCGCCTCACGCAGCAGATCGCGCTCCAGGGACGACAGCTCCTGGACCACGACGCGATCCGGGTCGTCCGCCTGCTGGCCGGTGCCGTCGAGGCGGGCCACCTGCTGCTTGAGACGCAGCTCGGTGAACAGCGACAGCGCCTCGCCCAGGTCCTCGGCGAAACGTGCCTCCAGCCGGCCGTCCTCGACCAGCGCATCCAGGCGGTCGAGGGTCCCGGTGGCGGCGATCCGCCGCTCCAGGGCCATCACCCGCACGCCGTGGACGATGGGGAAGATGCCGCCCTTCTTGATGTCGATGCCGTGCTGGGGCTTCTTCAGGGAGCCGAACAGGGTCAGCGGGGTGGAGAAGTGCAGCGCCGGCCGGGCGAAGTAGGACAGCAGCAGCTCGTCGCCGGAGGCCGCCTCGAACAGGGCCTCCCGGACCCGCTCGAGCAGGGCCGGGGCGCCGGCCACGGCATGGGCATCGAGCATGATCGCCAGCTTCATCAGGCTGTCGCCGTCGCGGCGCTCCAGCCAGCGCGCGATCCGCGCCTTCCACTGGCTCACCGTGCCCACCCAGTCGGGATTGGAGACCATGATGTCGCCGGGACAGCGCGGATAGCCCAGGGCCACCAGGGTCTCGGTGAACGCCTGCATCTGCTCGGCGCAGTCGGGCCAGTCCAGGGCGTCGTCGAGGATCAGGCCGTTGTCCTGGTCGGTCTTGAGGATCTGCTCGCCGCGCCCCTCGCTGCCCATCACCATCAGGCAGCTGTCGCGGCGATAGCGCTCGTCGATCCGGAAGCTCCAGGCCTTGTGGATGATGCGGCCGTTCAGCGCCGCCAGCAGGCCCATGGCGAAGCGCAGCTTGACGCCCTGAGCCATCAGCGCCCGCACCAGCTCCGGGGTGCGGCGGCTGGCGGCGGCCAGGGCCTCCAGGTCCTCGGCCTGCTCCACCTGCAGGCTGACCACATAGCTGCGGCTGGAGAAGTAGCTGAGCACGTCGGTGAGCTCGACCACCCCGCTCGGGGCCCCGTCGTCCATCACCACGACGCGCTCGACCCGATGACGGGTCATCAGCACCAGCACCTCGAAGAGATACTGGTCGGGCCGGGCCGTGATCAGCGAGAAGTGCGCTAGGTCCGACAGCACGGCGTCCTGGGGCTTCCCGGCGAGCACCAGGGCGTCGAGCAGATCGGTCTTGGTGATCATGCCCGGCCCCGCCTCGCCGCGCACCAGCAGGCTGTCGGCATGGCCGTCGTGCAGGGTACGCACCGCCTCGGCGACGGTGGCCGACCCCGGCAGGCACAGCGGCGGACGCATGCACTCCTCGACCCGCGCCAGCATGAAGCCGGCCATGGTCACCCCTCCGGCGGCGCGCTGCTCGGTCAGCAGCCGGGCCTTGTGGGCCAGGCGCTGGCGGAAGAACTCGGCGAAGGCCGGGTAGTCATCGCACAGCCGCAGGAAGAGCGCGCCGGGCATGAGATAGCAGAGGGTCTCCTCCTCGGCCCGGAAGCGATAGCGGCTCTTGCCGTTGAGCACGCTGATCGCGCCGAACAGGTCGCCGCCGGTGTAGTGCCCGATGCGCTCGCGGCTGCCCGGCTGGGTGGCGTCCAGCTCGGCCACCTCTCCCTTGTGGATGAGGTAGACGTACTCGCCGTCCTGGCCGGCCTCGAGGATGATCTCGTCGCGATCGAAGTAGGCGAGATCGATCCCGTGACGCACCCGATCGCGCCCAGCCTCGTCGAGGAAGCTGAAGGGCGGCTGGGAGAGATCGACGTCGACCATGGCGAGGTCCTCGTGTCGGGAGGGGCCCGTACCGGCATGCGCCGACCGCGACACGCGGCCGACGGCAGGGTACGGAACCGAAGGATCAATGGCAGAGTAGCAAAGCCCGCCCCCGGTCAAGAATCTAGACCATGGTTCAAGGTGACGCCCTCGGCTTCGCCACCCGCTCCGCCCATTGCGACCAAGGTCCCATGCGGATTCTCCCGGCGACAAGCCGCTTCGACTTTCGGCGGCATACCAAGGTCAAAACCGCGCCTCCCGGGTCATCAACCTCGCCGATAACCGACATAGACGATCGTCAAACCTTCGCGACCTCCTCCCGGCACCTATCCTTCATAAGTCTCACAAACCATTGTTTATAAAAAACAACTTACATCCGTTTGATTGCGTTTTCCGCTAATGATACGAAAGTCTGCGATGTTTTTTCGGGCATTGTTGACCAGCATTACCCAGGCGAGGCGAGCGACCTCTCTCGCCTGATGACGAGGCCATACAACAAGCACAAGGAGGGTGACCCGGACCCGGGAACGACCGTCGGCCAGTGCCGGCCGAACGCCAAGCCCCGCCGAAAGGCGGCCGCATGACGGATCGCTTCTCGAACGCCCGCCACCCACCACCTTTGCGCAGAACGGTCTGCCGGTCGGGGGAAGCCCTTGCGGTGACCTCGATGTGACTTCCCGATCCCAACAACAAGTGGAGAGCAACGCCATGGCAGAAGAGAACCCCAATGCCGAAGCCTACTGGGCGGCAAACCTGCGACTGATCGCCGGTTGCCTGGTGGTCTGGGCGGCCGTGTCCTACGGCTGCGCCATCCTGCTGCGCCCGCTGCTGGCGGGCATTCCCGTGGGCGGTACCGACCTGGGCTTCTGGTTCGCCCAGCAGGGCTCCATCCTGACCTTCATCGGCCTGATCTTCTTCTACGCCTGGAAGATGAACCGGCTGGACAAGCAATTCGGGCTCGGGGAGTAAGCCAGCATGAGTCAATTCGCCATCAACGTCCTTTTCGTGGGGGCCTCCTTCGCCCTCTACATCGGCATCGCCATCTGGGCGAAGGCCGGCTCCACCAAGGACTTCTACGTCGCCGGCGGCGGGGTGCACCCGATCACCAACGGCATGGCCATCGGCGCCGACTGGATGTCCGCCGCCTCCTTCATCTCCATGGCCGGCCTGATCGCGGCCGGCGGCTACGCCAACTCCACCTTCCTGATGGGCTGGACCGGCGGCTACGTGCTGCTGGCCATGCTGCTGGCGCCCTACCTGCGCAAGTTCGGCAAGTTCACCGTGCCGGAGTTCATCGGTGACCGCTTCTACAGCAAGCAGGCGCGCATGGTCGCGGTGATCTGCCTGATCGTGGCCTCGGTGACCTACGTCATCGGCCAGATGGCCGGCGCCGGGGTGGCCTTCTCGCGCTTCCTGGAAGTCGACGCCACCACCGGCCTGATCATCGCCGCCGTGGTGATCTTCTTCTACTCCGTGCTGGGTGGCATGAAGGGCATCACCTACACCCAGGTGGCCCAGTACATCGTGCTGATCATCGCCTACACCATCCCGGCGGTGTTCATCTCCCTGGAGCTGACCGGCAACCCGATTCCGGCGCTGGGCCTGTTCTCCGAGCACAGCGAATCCGGCATGCCGCTGCTGGCCAAGCTCAACGAGGTGGTCACCGCGCTGGGCTTCAACGAGTACACCGCGGACGTCGACAACAAGCTGAACATGGTGCTGTTCACCCTGTCGCTGATGATCGGCACCGCCGGCCTGCCCCACGTCATCATCCGCTTCTTCACCGTGCCCAAGGTCGCCGACGCGCGCTGGTCCGCCGGCTGGGCCCTGGTGTTCATCGGCCTGCTGTACCTGACCGCGCCGGCCGTGGCCTCCATGGCGCGCCTCAACATCGCGACCACCGTCTATCCCGACATGGCCGGGCAGGTGGAGAACGTCGCGGACGCCACCACCAACCCGATCCTCTACGAGGAGCGCCCCAGCTGGATCCGCACCTGGGAAGAGACCGGCCTGATCCAGTACGAGGACAAGAACGGCGACGGTCGCATCCAGATCTACAACGACACCGAGGCCTTCGCCCCGACCGCCGAGGCGCGTGGCTGGGAAGGCAACGAGCTCTCGGTCAACAACGACATCCTGGTGCTGGCCAACCCCGAGATCGCCAACCTGCCCGGCTGGGTCATCGGCCTGATCGCCGCCGGCGGTCTGGCGGCGGCGCTGTCCACCGCGGCGGGCCTGCTGCTGGCGATCTCCTCGGCGATCAGCCATGACCTGATCAAGGGCTCGATCAACCCCAACATCTCCGAGAAGGGCGAGCTGATGGCGGCGCGGATCTCCATGACCGTCGCCATCATCGTGGCCACCTACCTGGGGGCCAACCCGCCGGGCTTCGCCGCCCAGGTGGTGGCACTGGCCTTCGGCATCGCCGGCGCCTCGCTGTTCCCGGCGCTGATGATGGGGATCTTCTCCAAGCGGGTGAACAACAAGGGCGCCATCGCCGGCATGCTCACCGGCCTGGCCTTCACCCTGGTGTACATCTTCGTCTACAAGGGCTGGTTCTTCATCCCGGGCACCAACAACCTGGCGGACATCCCGGAGAACTGGGTGCTGGGCATCTCGCCGCTGTCCATCGGCGCGATCGGCGCGATCATCAACTTCGCCGTGGCCTTCGGCGTCTCCAAGGCGACCGATGCGCCGCCCAAGGAGATCCAGGACCTGGTCGAGAGCGTGCGCTACCCGAAGGGCGCTGGCATGGCCACCGACCACTGAGCCATAATCACCTGCCGGCGTCCCCGCGTCGCCGGCCCCAACCCCACGCATCGGGCTTCCCACGGGAAGCCCGATGGTCGTCAGGAAGCCCCTCATGATTTGGCACTTGATTGCGGCGATCTTCGCCGGACTGGGCGCGGCGGGCATCGGCCTGCTGCTGCGCACCCTGAGCCGGGGCCGACTGCCTCGCTGGATCGTCCCGGTGTTCGCCGGGCTCGGCATGCTCGGCTACCAGATCCACCACGAGTACACCTGGTTCGATCACAAGCGCACCCAACTGCCGGACTCGGCCCGGGTGGTCGCCAGCGAGCAGCGCCCCGCCTTCTGGCGCCCCTGGACCTATGCCTTCCCGCTGACCACGGCCTTCACGGTGATCGACGAGGACGGCCTGTCCCGTTCCCGCGCCGACGGCCAGCCGCTGGTCGAGTTCATCCTCTACCGCTTCGAGATGGGGGCGGCCGACCGGCTCGAGCATCGCCCCCACCTGCTGAACTGCGCCACCGGCGAGCTGGTGCCGCTCGACGGCGAGAGCGGCCGCCCGCAGACCGAGACCCTGCGCCGGCTCGACGACGGCGACCCGCTGCGCGAGGCGCTCTGCCCCGGCGCCTGAACGCCAACCCGACGGAGTATGCGGCGAGGCGCCGTGGACAAGCCGAGGCGGAGCGCCTGCGTCAGGGGCGAGGCGCCCGGGCTTGTCGACGGATCGGCCTCGCACCACATCGCCGCCCGCCGCATCCCCGGCATCCTCTCCACCGAGCATGGACAGCATCCCGCCTGGCCTTAGAATGGACGGGAACCCGAGGGAGAAGCTCATGTTCGCTGGCTGGCTGCTGATCGCCGTTTCGCTGCTGTATATCGCCGTGCTGTTCGCCATCGCCTGGCGCGGCGACCGCCTGGCGCGCCTCCACGGCGCCAGCCGCCGGCGGCCGGTGATCTACAGCCTGGCGCTGGCCATCTACTGCACCTCCTGGACCTTCCACGGCGCCGTGGGCCAGGCCGCCACCTCGGGCTGGTCCTTCGCCAGCATCTTCGTCGGCCCCATCCTCACGCTGCTGCTGTTCTGGCCGGTGCTGGCCAAGATGATCCGCGTCGCCAAGCACCAGAACGTCACCTCCATCGCCGACTTCATCGCCTCGCGCTACGGCAAGACCCAGTCGCTGGCGGCCTTCGCCAGCCTGGTGGCATTGATCGGCACCCTGCCCTACATCGTGCTGCAGCTGAAGGCGGTGGCCACCTCCTTCAGCGTGCTGACCGATGCCTCGGACATCACCCGGGCGCCGCTGTTCGGCGATACCGCCTTCTACGTGGCGCTGGTGATGGCGGCCTTCGCCATCCTCTTCGGCACCCGTCACACCGACGCCACCGAGCACCACGAGGGCCTGATCCACGCCGTGGCCTTCGAGTCGCTGGTCAAGCTGGCGGCCTTCCTGATCCTCGGCGCCTACGTCACCTGGGGGATGTTCGACGGCCTCGGCGACCTGCTGGCCTTCGCCGACATCCAGCTCGAGCTGCAGCGCCAGCTGGCCCAGCAGGACTTCGGCCAGAGCTTCTGGGCCCAGACCCTGCTGGCGATGCTGGCGATCCTCTGCCTGCCCCGCCAGTTCCACGTGGCGGTGGTGGAGAACACCCACCGCGACGACGCCGCCAAGGCCCGCTGGCTGTTCCCGCTCTACCTGGTGGCCTTCGCCTTCTTCGTGCTGCCGCTGGCCGCCGCCGGCCTGACGGTGTTCGCCGACGGCAGCGTCGATCCCGACAGCTACGTGCTGGCCCTGCCCATGGCCGCGGGCAGCGAGTGGCTGGCCCTGCTGACCTTCATCGGCGGCTTCTCGGCCTCCACCGGCATGGTGATCGTCGCCGCGGTAGCGGTGTCGATCATGATCTCCAACGAGATCGTGATTCCCGCGCTGTTCCGGCTGCGCTGGTTCGACACCAAGGCCCGCGACTACGGCCGCCTGGTGCTGCGCGCCCGACGCATCACCATCGCGGCGATCCTGGCCCTGGCCTACGGCGCCTACCAGCTGATCGGCGACTTCAGCTCGCTCGCCGCCATCGGCATGCTGTCCTTCGCCGCCGCCGCCCAGTTCGCCCCGGCGCTGATCGGCGGCCTCTACTGGAAGCGCGGCAACCGCCTGGGGGTGATCGTCGGCATGAACGCCGGCTTCGCCATCTGGGCCTACAGCCTGCTGATGCCGGCGATGATCTCCGCCGGGGTGCTGCCGGCGGCCTGGCTCGACGGCGGGCCGTTGGGCATCGGCTGGCTGTCGCCCACGGCGCTGTTCGGCCTCAACGTCGGCGATGGCTTCACCCACGGCGTGATGCTGTCGCTGGGGGTCAACCTGGTGAGCTACATCTTCGTCTCCCAGATGACGCCCCAACGGGTGGTGGAGCGCATCCAGGCCTCGCTGTTCGTCGACAGCGTCGAGACCCGCCAGACCTCGGTGAATCGCCCCTGGACCGGGGCCACCACGGTGGGCGACCTCAAGGTGCTGTGCGAGCGCTTCCTGGGCGCCGACCAGGTGGCCCGCGCCTTCGACGACTATGCCCGGCGCACCGGCACCCCGCTGGACGACAACACCCGGGCCTCGATCGACGTCATCCAGTTCACCGAGCGCTTCCTGGCCTCGGTGCTGGGGGCCTCCTCGGCGCGCATCGTCGTCAACTCGGCGCTGCAGGGCCGGGGGATCGGCATCTCCGACGTGATCTCGATCGTCGACGAGGCCTCCCAGGTGCTGGAGTTCAACCGCGCCCTGCTCCAGGCCACCATCGAGAACATCAACCAGGGCATCAGCGTGGTCGACCAGCACCTGCGCCTGGTAGTCTGGAACCAGCGCTACCTGGAACTGTTCCGCTTCCCCGACCACCTGATCCGGGTCGGCGCCCCGGTCGACCGCATCTTCCGCTACAACGCCCACAACGGCGAGTACGGCCCCGGCGACCCCGAGGAGCACGTCCAGCTGCTGCTCGACAACATCCGCGACGGCCAGCCCCACCGCTACGTGCGCTATCGCCAGGACGGCAGCGTGCTGGAGGTCCAGGGCAACCCCATGCCCGGCGGCGGCTTCGTCTACACCTACCAGGACATCACCCAGCAGAAGCGCACCGAGGAGGCGCTGATCCGCTCGGAGAACAACATCCGCATCTACACCGACAACGTGCCGGCGCTGATCGCCTACTTCGACAAGGACCGCCGCTACCTCTTCACCAACCGGGCCTACGAGCAGGCCTTCGGCATCGATCGCCACGCGGTGATCGGCCAGCCCATCCAGGAGGTGATCCCCGCGGCCCTGGCCCGGGAGCGCGAGCCCTGGATCGCCCGGGCCCTGGCCGGCGAGCGGGTCAGCTTCGAGGTCTCGCTCACCCTCGCCGAGGGCATCCGCTACATGCTGGTCACCTACACCCCGCACTTCGGCGACAGCGGCGCGATCCTGGGCTTCTTCGCCCTCTACCAGGACATCACCGAGCGCCGGCGCGCCGAGATCGCCCTCCAGGAGACCAACGAGACCCTGGAGGAGCGCGTGCGCGAGCGCACCCAGGCGCTGTCTGAGGCAAACGCCGCCCTGCGCCAGGAGAACCGGGTGCGGGCCGAGGCCGAGCAGGCCCTGCGCCAGGCCAAGCAGGTCGCCGAGGACGCCAACGCCTCCAAGACCCGCTTCCTGGCCGCGGCCAGCCACGACCTGCTGCAGCCGCTCAACGCCGCCCGGTTGTTCACCTCGGCGCTGTCCCAGGACATGCAGGCCGAGGAGATGCGCCGCACCATCGGCCATATCGACAACTCGCTGCAGGCCGCCGAAGAGCTGCTCGGCACCCTGCTCGACATCTCCAAGCTCGACGCCGGCGCCCTGACCCCGCGGCGCAGCCACTTCGCCCTGGCCGAAATCTTCCAGCCGCTGCGCGCCGAGTTCGAGGTGATGGCCGAGGAACGCGGCCTGGACCTGGTGGTGGTGCCGACCCGCGCCTGGGTCGACAGCGACGCCCAGATGCTCAGGCGCATCGTGCAGAACTTCCTGTCCAACGCCATCCGCTACACCCAGGAGGGGCGGGTGCTGCTGGGCTGCCGCCGGCGGGGCGAGCGGCTGTCGATCGAGGTCTGGGACTCGGGCCCCGGCATCCCCGAGGCCAAGCAGGCCGAGATCTTCCAGGAGTTCCGCCGGCTGGACCAGGCCTCGCGGCACAAGGAGAGCGAGAAGGGCCTGGGCCTGGGGCTGTCGATCGCCGACCGCATGAGCCGGGTGCTGGATCACCCCATCCGGGTGCGCTCCTGGGAGGGCGTGGGCACCGTCTTCGCGGTCAGCGTGCCGGTGGTGGCGGCCCGGCAGGAGGCCGCCCCGGAAGCGGCCAAGCCGCGGCGCGCCGGCAACAAGCTGGCCGGCAAGCGCATCCTGTGCATCGACAACGAGTCGCTGATCCTCGAAGGCATGAAGGCGATGCTCTCCGGCTGGGGCTGCGAGGTCTTCACCGCCACCTCCATCGGCGGGGCCAAGTCGGTGCTGCGCCATCTGGACGCCGATCCGGACGCGATACTGGCCGACTACCACCTGGACAACGAGGTCACCGGCCTGATGGCCATGGAAGCCCTCGCCGAGCGACTGGACGGTCCGGTGCCGGGCATCGTGATCACCGCCGACCGCACCGAGGAGGTCGCCGAGGAGATCAAGCGCGCCGGCTACCAGCTGCTGCTCAAGCCGGTGCGCCCCGCCGCCCTGCGTGCCCTGCTGACCCGCACCCTGCAGGCCAGCCGCGCCGTTCGCGAGCAATAAGCTGGAAGCTGGAAGCTGGAAGCTGGAAGCTGGAAGCTGGAAGCTGGAAGGCAGCGTAAATGAAACCGCCCCCACGGCAAGGCCATGGGGGCGGTTTTTCTTCCAGCTTCAAGCTTATGGCTTCAAGCTACTGAGCCGACTCCGCCGGCTCAGGATTCGACCTTGGGCGGCTCCACCTCGAGCTTCTGGGCGGCGATCACCGCCTGGGTGCGGGAATGCACGCCGAGCTTGCGCAGGATGGCGGTCACGTGAGCCTTGATGGTGGCCTCGGAGACATTGAGCTCGTAGGCGATCTGCTTGTTGAGCAGCCCCTCGGTGAGCATGTTGAGGACCCGGAACTGCTGGGGGGTCAGCGAGGCGATGGCCTCGGCGAAGCGGCTGTCCTCCTCGTCGGCCTCGCCCAGGGCGTCGGCCATCTCGGCGGGCAGCCACACCTCGCCGTCGAGGATCTCGCCCACCGCCTCGGCGATCAGCGGCAGCGACGAGGACTTGGGGATGAAGCCGGAGGCGCCGTAGTCGATGGCGCGGCGCACCACGTGCAGCTCGTCGCTGCCGGAGATCACCGCCACCGGGATGTCCGGCGTCTGGCCGCGCAGCTGGATCAGGCCGGAGAAGCCATGGGCGCCGGGCATGTGCAGGTCCAGCAGGATAAGGTCGGCGTCCGGGTGGCGGGTCACCACCTCGGTGGTGGCCTCCATGGTGTCGGATTCGACGATCTCGGCCTGGGGTGCCACCTGGCGCAGCGCCTGGGTCAGGGCCGCGCGGAACAGCGGATGGTCATCGGCGACGATGAATTTCTGGGCAAAGGCCATGGTATTCCTCCGGTTCCGGGAGCAGCGGGGCCGACCGCCGCCTGCGGGACGCTTTAGTCTTTTACGGCATGTTACCCCATGGCCGAGGCGATGCCCAAGCACCCGAGCGGCATTGTCGACAGCGAGGCACGGCGGACAAAAAAGCCGGCCCCTCGGGCCGGCTGGAATGTCCCTGACCAGGGGCCGTGCGGCCGGCCCCGAGCGATCACTTGTTGGCGCGATGCTCGATCAGATCCTCCACCACGGACGGATCCGCCAGGGTGCTGGTGTCGCCCAGGCCGTCGCACTCGTTGGCGGCGATCTTGCGCAGGATGCGGCGCATGATCTTGCCCGAGCGCGTCTTGGGCAGGCTCGGCGCCCACTGGATGACGTCCGGCGAGGCGATCGGCCCGATGTCCTTGCGCACCCACTGGGTGAGCTCCTTCTTGAGCGCGTCGCTGGGCTCGTGCTCGTCGTCCAGGGTCACGTAGATGTAGATGCCCTGCCCCTTGATGTCGTGGGGGAAGCCCACCACGGCGGCCTCGGCCACGGCCTCGTGAGCCACCAGCGAGGACTCGATCTCGGCGGTGCCCATGCGGTGGCCGGAGACATTGAGCACGTCGTCGACCCGGCCGGTGATCCAGTAGTAGCCGTCCTCGTCGCGGCGGCAGCCGTCACCGGTGAAGTACATCCCCTTGTAGGTGGAGAAGTAGGTCTGGATGAAGCGCTCGTGGTTGTTCCAGATGGTCCGCGCCTGGCCGGGCCAGGAATCCAGGATCACCAGGTTACCGTCGGTGGCGCCCTCGAGGATGTTGCCCTCGTTGTCGACCAGGGCCGGCATCACGCCGAAGAACGGCAGGGTGGCGGAGCCCGGCTTGAGGTCGGTGGCGCCGGGCAGCGGGGCGATCATGATGCCGCCGGTCTCGGTCTGCCACCAGGTGTCGACGATGGGGCAGCGCTCCTTGCCGATCACCCGGTAGAACCACTCCCAGGCTTCGGGGTTGATGGGCTCGCCCACCGAGCCCAGCAGGCGCAGGCTGTCCCGGGAGCTGGAGTCCATGACGTTGTCGCCATGGGCCATCAGGGCGCGCACCGCCGTCGGCGCGGTGTACAGGATGTTGACCTTGTGCTTGTCGACCACCTCGCCCATGCGGCCGTTGGTCGGGTAGCTGGGCACGCCCTCGAACATCAGGGTGGTGGCGCCGTTGGCCAGCGGACCGTAGACGATGTAGCTGTGGCCGGTCACCCAGCCCACGTCGGCGGTGCACCAGTAGACCTCGCCGTCCTGGTAGTCGAAGACGTACTGGTGGGTCAGGGCGGCGTGCAGCAGGTAGCCGCCGGTGGTGTGCTTGAGGCCCTTGGGCGCCCCGGTGGAGCCGGAGGTGTAGAGGATGAACAGCGGATCCTCGGCGTTCATCTCCTCGGCCGGGCACTCGGTGGCCTGCTGGTCGACCAGCTCGTGGAACCAGACGTCACGGCCGTCCTTCCAGTCGATGTCGCCGCCGGTGCGCTGCACCACCAGCACCTTCTCGGCGACCTCGGTGCCGTCGCGGGTCAGGGCCGCGTCGACGTTGTCCTTGAGCGGGACGTGCTTGCCGCCGCGCACCGACTCGTCGGCGGTGATCACCACCCGCGAGCCGGCGTCCTTGACCCGCTGGGCCAGGGCGTCCGGGGAGAAGCCGCCGAACACCACCGAGTGGATGGCGCCGATGCGGGCGCAGGCCAGCATCGCCATGGCGGCCTCGGGCACCATCGGCATGTAGAGGGTGACGGTGTCGCCCTTGCCGACCCCCAGCGCCTTGAGGGCGTTGGCCAGCTGGCAGGTGCGCTCATAGACCTGGCGATAGGTCAGGGTCTTGGAATCCTGGGGATCGTCGCCCTCCCAGATGATGGCGGGCTGGTCGCCGCGGGTCGCCAGGTGGCGATCCAGGCAGTTGACGCTGGCGTTGAGACGACCGTCCTCGAACCAGCGGATGTCGACCTGATGGGTATCGAAGACGGTGTGCTTGATCCTGGTGGGTGCCTGGAACCAGTCGAGGCGCTCGGCCTGCTCGGCCCAGAAGCCTTCCGGATCATCCAGCGAGCGCTGGTACATGGCCTGGTAGGTCGCCTTGTCGGCCCAAGCCTTGGCGGCGAAGTCCTCGCGTACCGGATGCAGGTGCGGTTGCTCACTCATGGAATTGCCTCTGTCCTCGGGGTGGCCCCTTCAGGTTGATGAAGCCGGTCGTCATTGTCGTTGGCTCGGCCGGCGCCATTAAGCTGAGTTCAGCATAAACCCCCGACGCCCCGCCTTCCCCTTAGACATTGGTATGAACAATTTTCTTTTTTATAACAATACCTTAAGAGGCATTTTCAAACACCGACCGAGCCCTGATAGACCAAGGTCTGAGCGCAGTGGCGGCAGCGATAGGCCCGTCCGCGGCGCGCCTGGGCATGGCGCCGGGCGCTGAAGGCATGCTCCCGGCAGGCGCAGCGGTAGCGATGCGGCGCCGGGCTCGACCGGGCGGTATCGAAGGCGTGGGTGGTGCGGGGGGCGATCCCGAACAGCTCGCGCATGACCGTGCGCCACTCGCGGCCGTGGGGCCGGGCCCGGTGCCCGTCCGCGAGGTGATGCACCAGCCAGTGGGCCATCTCGTGGGGCACCACCTCGACCAGGAAGGGATGGCGATTCTCGTCGTAGAGCACCGGGTTGAAGCGCAGCCCGCCGCGCCCGAAGTGAGCCTGGCCGGCGGCCTTGCCGCGCAGGTCCAGCCACACGGCCGGGCGCGGCAGGGTGTCGTGGACCTCGCGGCACAGCGACCAGGCCGCCTCGACCCGCTCGCGCAGCACCCGCTGGCTGGCCGTCCGGTCGAGGGCGGCCAGCCAGCGGGCATCGGGGTCGGGCAAGGCGGGGGACGTCATGGGGTGCTAGAATGGCGCCCCGTTGTGACGGCGTAAAGCCCCGCGCGAGACACCTGCGAGTGAGAGACATGTCAGACGACAAGCCCCAGCCCCACCCCCTGCTCGACGACGAGGCCCTGGAGCGGCTCGACGACTTCCTGGAGTCCGACCGGGTCGACGGCGACGCCCTGGACCTGATCGGGGCCCACGGCTTCCTGGTCGCCCTGGCCGTGGCCCCCCGGGACGTGGCCCCCGCCACCTGGGTGGCGGAACTCTTCCACGGCGAGCCCGCCTTCGACGACGACGCCGAGCGCGAGGCGATCCTGGCGCTGCTCGAGCGACTGCGCGGCAACGCCATGGAGGTCCTGGAAGGCGGCGGCCTGCCGGAGCTTCCCTTCGACCTGGAGCTCGGCGGCCTGGCCCCGGAGGAGACGCCCATCGGCGACTGGTGCGCCGGCTTCATGGAGGGCGTCTTCCTCGACGAGGCCGCCTGGTTCGCCGAGGACGAGGAGGCCGCGGCCACCCTGCTGCTGCCGTTCATGCTGCTCTCGGGGCTGTTCGCCGAGGAGCCGGACATGGCCGAGCTGGCCAGCGACGGCCAGCGCCTGGAGAGCCTGGTGGCCCAGCTCCCGGAGCTGGTGCTGGACCTCTACCTGCACTACCGGGTGCCCCCGGAGGCGCCCAAGCCCAAGCCGCGTCGCAAGAAGCCCGCCGGGCGGGGCGGCAAGCGCAAGAAGTAAGACGGAAGAGGGAAGAGGGAAGAGGGAAGAGGGAAGAGGGAAGAGGGAAGAGGGAAGACAGGCTATGTGCTTGTCTTCCGTCTTCCAGGCGCGAAGCGCCGATCTTCTCTCTTCAGCGGCGCAGCCGCGTTCTCGCGTCAGCGTAGGCGCGTCAGCAGCCCGTCCAGGGTGCCGTAGAGCCACTCCCTGAGCCGCTGCAGGCGCGGTCGACGCGCCCAGGCCGCGGGGTCGATCTCGCGGCTGGCCTCCAGGTTGCGGCGGAACAGCTCGGCCACCTCGGCGGCGAGCCGGGGGTCGTCCACCTCCTGATTGGCCTCCAGGTTCCACTGCAGGCTCCAGTGATCGAAGTTGCAGGAGCCCAGGCTCACCCAGTCGTCGGCCAGGGTGATCTTGGCATGCAGGAAGGAGGGCTGGAACTCGTAGATGCGCACCCCGGCGCGCAGCAGGCGGCCGTAGAAGCGCTGCCCGGCATAGCGGATGCCCGGGTGGTCGTGGCTGTCGCCGGGCAGCAGCAGGCAGACCTCCACCCCGCGGCGCGCCGCCCGGGCCAGGCGCCGGCGCAGGCCGAGGGTGGGCACGAAGTAGGGCGTGCAGATCCAGATGCGCTGCCGCGCGGCGAGGACCCGCCGCTGCAGCGAATGGCGGATGGCCTGGTAGCGATAGCCCTGCCCCCAGACCACCCGCCCGCGCATGCCGCGATAGTCGTCCCGGCGGCGGGGCGTCACCGCCAGGGCGTGCACCAGGTGAGCCTCGCCGGGCCCCCGGCTCATCGGCGAATCCCACAGGCTCGAGAACAGCCGCATCCAGTCGGCCACCACCGGGCCTTCGATGCGCATGGCCACCTCGTACCAGGCCTCCAGGAAGGCGTCGACCGCCCCGAAGCCGCCGGTGAAGGCCACCTCGCCGTCCACCACCACCAGCTTGCGGTGATCCCGGGTCAGGTTGCGCGCCAGCGAGTGCAGGCCCAGGGGATTGAACCAGCGCAGGGCCACGCCCCCCGCCTCGAGCCGACGGCGATCCTCCCCGGACAACCCCATGGCGCCATAGCCGTCGAGCAGCAGCATCACCGTGACGCCGCGGGCCGCGGCCTGGCAGAGCGCCTCGATCAGCGCCGAGGCCAGGCGCCCGGATTCCATCAGGTAGAGCTCGACCAGCACCGAGCGGCGCGCGCCCTCCACCGCCTCGAACATGGCCGGCAGGAAGCGCGCCGCCTCGGGCAGCAGCGCGAAATGATTGCCGTCTCGCCACATCCCGTCCATGACGCCTCCCTGGCCGCGATGACTGGGCTCATTGACGCACGTTTGCCGCCCCGGGAAAAGCCGCTGCCCTGCCCCGCGCGCCCCGTCCCGGTATACTGGGGACTCACTCGACCGCTGGGGCAACTGCATGGCTTCCCCGCTCGGCACATGGCGTGCGCCGCTGCGCCGGCTGCTCGCCGCCTGGGTCCGGGTGCGGCGCATCGAGCCGCCCCCGGCCTCGCGGCCGCTGGCCCGCGACCTGCCCACGCTCTATGTGCTGCCCCGCGCCGCCCTCTCCGACCGCCTGCTGCTGGAGCACCTGACCGGACGCGACGGCCTGCCCTCCGCCGCGGCCCGCCACCGCCTGGGGGATCGCGAGGTCGACGCCCTGCTGGCGCTGCCCTCGCCGCGCCGCCGGCGCCGCACGCCCCTGCGCGGCCTGCTCGAGGCCGGCGACGACGCCCAGCTGATCCCGGTCAGCGTCTTCTGGGGCCGCGCCCCGGGCAAGCGCTTCGGCCTCTGGCACCTGCTGGCCGCCGACGGCTGGCGCTTCACCGGCCGGCTGCGCCGGGCGCTCGCCGTGCTGCTCAACGGCCGCGACCTGGAGGTCCACTTCGGCGCGCCGCTGCGCCTCTCCGAGCTGGCCGACGGCCGCGAGGCGGCCCTCCTCGAGCGCAAGGCCGCGCGCCTGCTCAGGGTGCATTTCCGCCGGGTGCGTGGCCGGGTGCTCGGCCCGGACCTGTCCCATCGTCGCACCCTGATCGACGGCGTGGTGGCGAGCCCCGAGGTCGAACGCGCCATCGGCGAGCTGGCCGGCGACGACGCCCGCGCCAGGGCGCGGCTGCGGCGCCGGGCTCACCGGCAGGCCCGGGAGATCGCCGCCAGCATGAGCTATCCGGTGCTGCGCTTCCTGGACGGCCTACTGGGGCGAGTGTGGCACCGCCTCTACGACGGCATCGAGGTCCGCGGCCTGGCCCGGGTCAAGGCCCTGGCCGGGCACCACACCCTGGTCTACGTGCCCTGCCACCGCAGCCATATCGACTACCTGCTGCTGTCCCACGTGCTCTACGCCGAGGGCCTGATGCCGCCGCATATCGCCGCCGGCCGCAACCTGGACATGCCGCTGGTCGGCCCCCTGCTGCGTCGTGGCGGCGCCTTCTTCATGCGCCGCAGCTTCCGCGGTCAGCCGCTCTACGCGCGGGTCTTCGAGGAGTACCTGCACCGCCTGCTGTCCCGGGGCCACAGCCTGGAATACTTCATCGAGGGCGGCCGCTCGCGCAGCGGCCGCCTGCTGCCGGCGCGCCCGGGCATGCTGGCCATGACCCTGGACTCCTTCCTGCGCCGCGGCCCCGGCGGCCGCCCGCTGTCCTTCGTGCCGGTCTACCTCGGCTACGAGCGCATCCTCGAGGAGGCCAGCTACCAGCAGGAGCTGGCCGGCGGGGCCAAGCGCCGGGAGAGCCCCCTGGCCCTGCTGCGCGCGCTCGGCCGGCTGCGCCAGCCCCAGGGCCGGGTGGCGGTGAACGTCGGCGAGCCGTTGTCCCTCGAGGCCTTCCTGGACCGCGAGCACCCGGGCTGGCGGGCCGACGCCGGCCGGGCGAGGCCCGCCTGGCGGCGGGCGGCGGTGACCCGGCTCGGCGAGACCCTGTGCCGGCGCATCAACGCCGCGGCGACGCTCAACCCGGTCAACCTGGTCGCCCTGGGGATGCTGGCCACCCCCCATGGCGCCATCGAGGCGGCGCTGCTGGAACGCCAGCTGGCGCTACTCGCCGACCTGCATCGCCCCGCCCCCGGCGCCCCTCAGCAGGACCTGCCGGCCGGCACGCCCCGGGACTGGATCGACCGGGCTCGGGCCCTGGGGCTGGTCGACTACCGCCCCCATCCGCTGGGCGACCTGGTCGGCGTCGATGCCGACCAGGCCGCCCGCCTGGCCTGGTACCGCAACAATGTCCTGCACCTCTATGCCCTGGCGGGGCTGGTCGCCTTCGCCTTCCGCCACCAGCCGCGCCATGACCGCGGCTCGCTGGAGCGTCTGCTGGCCCCCGGCTGGCCACTGCTGGTGCGGGAACTGGCCCTGCCGCCCATGCCCGATCTGGGCGAGGCCCTGGACGGCGTCCTGGCGCGCCTCGCCGGCGCCGGGCTGCTGGTGGGCGACGGGCGGGGCTGGCGGCGGACGGACGCCCTGGTCGAGGAGGAACAGCTGCGTATGCTGGGGCGGCTGATGCAGCCGCCGCTGGAGCGGGCCTACCTGCTGCTCGCCACCCTGCTCGGCGAGGCGCCGGGCCACTTCGACCGCGCCGCTCTGGCCGACCACGCGCGCCAGCTGGCGGAGCGACTGGCTCGACTCACCGGCCGGGAGACCCCGGAGTTCTTCGATGCGCGACTGTTCGACGGCCTGGTGGAGAGCCTGAGAGCCGAGGGCTGGGTGACGATACGGGAGGAGCGCCTGCACTACGGCCCGGCGCTGCGCGAGGCGGCCCTGCGCGGCCAGGCGCTGTTCGACCCGGCGCTGCGCCACCGCCTGGAGCGGGTGATCGCCCGCCGCCCCGCCTGAGCGGTGCCGACTCAGGGGGTCAGCGCGCGGTGCACATAGAGGTCGTAGCGGCTGGTCTTGCCCTCCAGGACATGCCGCGGCGCCGGGCCGTCGATGGGCGGTGCCTTGCGCGGCCGCTTGACCACCACCCGATGGGTCGCCACGTCCAGGGCCGCCTCCAGCAGCCGCGGGGCATCGGCGTCGTCGCCGGCCAGGGTGCGGAACAGTCGCATCTCCTTCTTGACCAGCGCCGACTTCTCGCGATGGGGGAACATGGGATCCAGGTGCACGACCTGGGGCGCCACCCCGGCCTCGGCCACCAGGGCGGCGAGCTCGGTGCCGGCGTCGCCGTGCGCCAGGCGCAGGCGCGCGGCGATCGGCGCGGTGTCGGCGGCGGCCCGAGCGCGAGCCAGGCCGTCTTCCAGCAAGGCGGCGATGGCCGCCACCCGCTCGACCATCAGCACCTCGGCCCCCAGGGTCGCCAGCACGAAGGCATCGCGGCCGAGTCCCGCCGTGGCGTCCACCACCGAGGGCGTCACGCCCTTGCCGAGCCCGCAAGCCCTGGCGATCAGTTGGCCCCGGCCGCCGCCGAAGCGCCGCCGGTGGGCGGCCTTGCCCTCGACGAAGTCCACCGCCAGGGGCTTGCCGTAGGCCTTCGGATCGCCGGCCAGGACCAGCCGACCGGCCTCGTGGCCTAGGATCAGCGGCGCCTCGGCCGCGCCCGGGGCGTCGCGCTCGGGCAGCCCCCAGCGTCGCGCCAGGGCCGGGTCGTCGGCGACGGCGACCGCGCTCATCGGCCCTTCTGCCAGGCGACCCGGTCGCGCAGGTAGACCGGCTGGACCTCGGCGGCGGGCCGCCCCTCGCCGGCGGCGAGGGCGTCGGCGGCCAGCAGCGCCATGTCCTCGGCGGCCGGCTCCGGCTCGGTCAGGCACAGGCCCATGCCGGCCTGGACCTCGGCCGACATGGCCTCCCACAGCGTCCAGCCGGAGCCCACGCCGACCCAGTCGTGCTCGGCGTGCCCGGGCGGCAGGCGCAGCCGCTCGGGGGGCAGGACCGCCTCCTCGGTCAGCGTCTCGACCCGGCCGCGATCGCACTGCCAGGCGGCGGCATAGATCTCGCCCATGCGCGCGTCCAGGGCGGTGATCAGGTGGCGGTAATGGTGCCGGCGATGGGCGCCCAGCGCCAGCGCCTGCAGGGTCGAGACGCCGAGCAGCGGCCGGTCCAGGCCGAAGGCCAGGCCCTGGGCGGCGCCGGCGGCGATGCGCAGCCCGGTGAAGGAGCCCGGGCCGCGGCCATAGGCCAGCGCGTCGAGCTCGGCCGGGGCCACGCCGGCCTCGGCGAGCACCTCGTCGACCATCGGCATCAGCCGGCGGGTGTGGGCGCGGGGAGTGAGTTCGAAGCGGGAAACGAGAACGTCGTCGGCGCCCTCGCGGCGGCACAGCACCGCGGCGGAGCAGGCGCTCGAGGAGGCATCCAGGGCCAGCAGGATCGGCATGGGACTCTACAGGGTGGCAGCAAGTGTCGGGGCATTATACGCCAACGGCCCGCAGGATGCGGGCCGTTACCGGGATGAAGAAAAGCGCGGGATTCCATCGCGAGCGAAGGCGGGTGGGGCCGCCTCCGGAGCGCAGAAGCGAGCGCAGAGGAAACCCGCCTTTTCTCAGCCCTCGAGGGCGGCGATCACCTGATTGGTGATGTCGTCGACGCTGCCCACGCCGTCCACCTTGTGGTAGGCCGGCGCCGCCTCGGGCTCCTCCTGGGCCCAGCGCTGGTAGTAGTCGACCAGCGGCGCGGTCTGGTCATGGTAGACCGACAGGCGGTTGCGCACCGTGGCCTCGCTGTCGTCGTCGCGCTGGATCAGCGGCTCGCCGGTGACGTCGTCCTTGCCCTCTTCCTTCGGCGGGTTGTGATCGACGTGATAGACGCGGCCGGAGGCCGGGTGCACGCGGCGGCCGGCCAGGCGGTTGACGATCTCCTCGTCGGGCACGGCGATCTCGAGGACATGATCGAGCTTCACGCCGGCCTCCTTCATGGCATCGGCCTGGGGGATGGTGCGCGGGAAGCCGTCGAACAGGAAGCCGTTGGCGCAGTCGGGCTGGGCGATGCGCTCCTTGACCAGGGCGATGATGATGTCGTCGGACACCAGGCCGCCGGTGGTCATGATCTCCTTGACCTTGAGCCCCAGTTCGCTGCCTTCCTTGACCGCGGCCCGCAGCATGTCACCGGTGGAGATCTGCGGGATGCCGTAGCGCTCGCAGATGAACTGGGCCTGGGTGCCCTTGCCGGCGCCCGGCGCCCCCAAGAGGATCAAACGCATCGAACTTGCTCCTTGAAATGGGATGGATCACAGAGACGAGGAATCGAGAGTAGCGAACGATACCGGGGCCACCGCCACCACACAAGCGGCGCGGCGACGCAGGCCGGGGCGGCGCGCCGAAATTGCCTTGGGGTCAAGCAGTTGGAAGGCCTAGCACTTTGGTCTTCCCGGGGCGGGAAACGCCGACGGCGCCTCGCGGCGCCGTCGGTCGTGGCTCGGCCTGCTCCGCTCAGAGCAGCAGGCGACGGATGTCCGTCAGCACCTGGCCGAGGAAGGCGGTGAAGCGGGCCGCGTCGGCGCCGTTGACCGCCCGGTGGTCGTAGGACAGCGACAGCGGCATGGTCAGCCGCGGCTGGAAGGCCGCGCCGTCCCACACCGGCTTCATCGAGGCCTTGGAGACGCCGAGGATGGCGACCTCCGGGGCGTTGACGATCGGCGTGAACGCAGTGCCGCCGATGGAGCCCAGGCTGGAGATGGTGAAGCAGCCGCCGGTCATCTCCTCGCGCTTGAGCTTCTTCGACTGCGCCTTGCCGGCCAGCTCGACGCTCTCCTTGGCCAGATCGATCAGCGACTTCTGGTCGGCGTCGCGGATCACCGGCACCATCAGGCCGTCCGGGGTGTCCACGGCGATGCCGATGTGCACGTACTTCTTCTGCACCAGGGTCTCGCCGTCGCTCTTCAGGCTGACGTTGAACTGCGGGAACTTGCGCAGCGCGAAGGCGCAGGCCTTGATCAGGAAGGGCAGCGGCGTGAGCTTGGCGCCCTGGGCCTCGGCCTCGGCCTTCATCGACTTGCGGAAGGCCTCCAGCTCGGTGATGTCCGCCTCGTCGAACTGGGTGACGTGGGGCACGTTGAGCCAGCTGCGATGCAGGTTGGTGGCGCCCATCTTCATCAGGCGGCCCATGGGCTTCTCTTCCACCTCGCCGAACTGGCTGAAGTCCTGATCGGGGATCGGCGGGATGCCCATGCCGCCCTCGGCGGCGGGCGCGGCGGCCGGCGCCTTGGCCTGGCCGGCCATCACCTGCTTGACGTAAGCGTGGACGTCCTCCTTGAGCACCCGGTCCTTGGGCCCGCTGGGCTTGACCAGGCCGAGGTCGACGCCGAGCTCGCGAGCCAGCATGCGTACCGCCGGGCCGGCGTGGACGAGCTTGCCGTCCCGCGGCTTGTGGGCGGCCATCTGCGCCTCGGGGCTGGGACGCCCCGCGGGGGCGGCGGCCGGGGCCGCGGGCTGCTCGGCCGGGGCCTTTGCCTTGGGCGCGTCCTGCTGCGGCGCGGCCTGGGGCGCCGGGGCGGCGCCCGCGGTCTCGATATAGCCGATCAGGTCGCCCTCGGAGAGGGTATCGCCTTCCTTGACGGCCAGCTCGACCAGCTTGCCCTTGTAGGGGCTCGGCACGTCCATGGAGGCCTTGTCGGACTCCAGGGTGACGAGGGTGTCCTCCTCGTCGAGCTCGTCGCCCTCGGCGACCGCCACCTCGATGATCGGCACGTCGCTGGAACCGCCCAGGTCCGGCACCCGCACCTCGCGGCGCTGGGGCTCGCCGGACGCCGCCGGGGCGGCGCTCGGCTCGGGCTCGGCGGCCGGAGCCGGCTGCTCGGCGGGCGCGGCCTCGGCCGGCGCCTGGTCGCCGCCGCCGGCGATCTGCATGCTGCCGATGACGTCGCCCTCGGAGACGGTGTCGCCCTCCTTGACGGTCAGGCTGGCGATCTTGCCGGCGTGCGGGCTCGGCACGTCCATGGAGGCCTTGTCGGACTCCAGGGTGATCAGGGTGTCCTCTTCGGCCACCTCGTCGCCCTCGCCCACGGCCACCTCGATGATCTCGACATCGCTGGAGCCGCCCAGGTCGGGCACCTTGATCTCCACGGTCTGGCTGCCGCCGGCGGCCGGCTTGGCGGCCGGCTTGGCGGCCGGCGCGGGCTCGGGGGCGGCCTGGGGCTCGGCGGGGGCGTCCGCCGGGGCCTCGTCGGCCGCCTCGGGCTCGGCGTCGCCGCCGCCCTCGGCCTCGAGCTCGACGATGTCGTCGCCCTCGGAGACGGTGTCGCCCTCCTTGACCAGCACCTTGAGGACCTTGCCGCCCTTGGGCGCCGGCACGTCCATGGAGGCCTTGTCGGATTCCAGGGTGATCAGGGTGTCCTCGGGCTCGATGACGTCGCCTTCCGACACCGCGATCTCGATGATTTCCACGTCGGTGTCGCCACCGATGTCGGGCACTTTGATGATTTCGCTACTCAAGGTCGCGCTCCTTCAAACTCTTGACGGGGGCGGGCCCTCGGGCCCGCCATGCCACCGGGTCGGTCGACGCCTCACACCTCGAGCGGGCTCGGCTTGTTGGGGTCGATGCCGTACTTCTCGATGGCCTCGCCGACGACCTTGCGATCGATCTCGCCGCGGTCGGCCAGCGCCTTGAGCGCGGCCACGGTGACGAAGTAGCGGTTGACCTCGAAGAAGTGGCGCAGCTTCTCGCGGGTGTCGGAGCGGCCGTAGCCGTCGGTCCCGAGCACATGGTAGTCGGTCGGCATCCAGGCGCGCACCTGGTCGGCGAACAGCTTCATGTAGTCGGTGGCGGCGATGGCCGGACCCTGGCGGCCCTCCAGGCAGGCCGTGAGGTGCGGCTTGCCCGGCTCGTCGGCCGGCTTGAGGAAGGCCTGGCGATCGATCTCCAGGGCCTCGCGGCGCAGCTCGTTGAAGCTGGTGACGCTCCAGATGTCGGCGCCCACGCCCCACTCCTCGGCGAGCATCTCGGCGGCCGCCTCGACCTCGCGCAGGATGGTGCCGGAGCCCATCAGCTGCACGCGCTTGTCGCCCTGGGTCTCGCGCAGCAGGTACATGCCCTTGATGATGTCCTCGGCGGGCACTTCCTCGAGGGCCGGCTGCTCGTAGTTCTCGTTCATCACCGTCAGGTAGTAGAAGCAGTTCTCCTTGTCGGCGAACATCCGCTTCAGGCCGTCCTGGACGATGACCGCGACCTCGTGGGCGTAGGTCGGATCGTAGCTGCGGCAGTTGGGGATCATCGACGCCTGCAGGTGGCTGTGGCCGTCCTGGTGCTGAAGCCCCTCGCCGTTCAGGGTGGTGCGCCCGGCGGTGCCGCCGACCAGGAAGCCGCGCGCCTGCATGTCGCCGGCGGCCCAGGCCAGGTCACCGATGCGCTGGAAGCCGAACATCGAGTAGTAGACGTAGAACGGCAGCAGCGTGGTGTTGTGGTTCGAGTAGGAGGTCGCGGCGGCGATCCAGGCGGACATGGCGCCGGCCTCGGTGATGCCCTCCTCGAGGATCTGGCCCTGCTGATCCTCCCGGTAGTACATGATCTGGCCCTTGTCCACCGGCTCGTACTTCTGGCCCTCGGAGGTGTAGATGCCGAGCTGGCGGAACATGCCCTCCATGCCGAAGGTGCGCGCCTCGTCGGGGATGATCGGCACCACCCGCTTGCCGATCTGCTTGTCCTTGACCAGGCCGTTGAGGATGCGCACGAAGGCCATGGTGGTGGAGACCTCGCGGCCCTTGGAGCCGCCGGTCTGGGAGGCGAAGGTCTTGTCCTCCAGGGCCGGGATCGGCAGGGCCTCGAAGTCGCTGCGACGCTGGGGCAGGTAGCCGCCCAGGCGCTCGCGCTGGAGATGCATGTACTTCATCTCCGGGCTGTCGTCGTCCGGCTTGTAGTAGGGCACGTCCTTGAGCTGCTCGTCGGACAGCGGAATGCCGAAGCGGTCGCGGAACTTCCTCAGCGCCTCGTATTCCATGGACTTGACCTGGTGGGCCTCGTTGGCGGCCTCGCCGTCGCCGCCGCCCATGCCGTAGCCCTTGACGGTATGCGCCAGGATCACGGTGGGCCGGCCGTTGGCGTTGTTCACCGCCTCGTGATAGGCCGCGTAGACCTTGAACGGGTCGTGGCCGCCGCGGTTGAGCTTCCAGATGTCCTCGTCGGACATGTCCTTGACCAGCTCGGCGGTCTCCGGGTACTTGCCGAAGAAGTGCTCCCGGGTGTAGGCGCCGCCGTTGGCCTTGTAGTTCTGGTAGTCGCCGTCGACCGCCTCGTCCATGCGCTTCTGCAGGACGCCCTTGGTGTCCTTCTCGAACAGCGGATCCCACAGGCGGCCCCAGACCACCTTCTGGACGTTCCAGCCGGCGCCGCGGAACACGCCCTCGAGCTCGTCCATGATCCGCGAGTTGCCGCGCACCGGGCCGTCCAGGCGCTGCAGGTTGCAGTTGATGACGAAGATCAGGTTGTCCAGCTTCTCGCGGCTGGCCAGGTGGATGGCGCCCAGGGATTCCGGCTCGTCGCACTCGCCGTCGCCCATGAAGCACCACACCTTGCGGTCGTGCATCTCCTTGAGCTGGCGGGAGTCCACGTACTTCATGACGTGGGCCTGGTAGATGGCCTGGATCGGGCCGAGGCCCATGGAGACGGTGGGGAACTGCCAGAAGTCCGGCATCAGCCAGGGGTGCGGGTAGGACGACAGGCCGTCGCCGTCCACCTCCTGGCGGTACTTGTCCATCTGCTCCTCGGTGAGGCGGCCTTCCAGGTAGGCGCGGGCGTAGATGCCCGGCGCCACGTGGCCCTGGATGTAGACCAGGTCGCCCTCGAAGTCGCCGTTGGGGGCGCGGAAGAAGTGGTTGAAGCCCACGTCATAGAGAGTCGCCGAGGACATGAAGCTGGCGATGTGCCCGCCCAGCCCGGGATTCGCGCGGTTGTTGCGGATCACCTGGGCGATGGCGTTGTAGCGGATCACCGAGCGGATGCGGCGTTCCATGAAGAGATCGCCCGGCATCGGCGCCTCGCGGTGCACCGGGATGGTGTTGCGATGCGGCGTCGTCACCGAGAACGGTACCTGCATGCCGTCGCGGCGCACGCGGTCGGCCAGGCGGGTCATCAGGTACCGGGCGCGTTCCTCGCCCTCGCGATCCAGAACCGATTCCAGAGAATCCAGCCATTCCGTGGTTTCGACCGGATCGAGATCTTCTCTTGTCTCAAGACTCATAGACGTCTCTCCGAATGACGTTGGGGGCAACAGCCCCGAAGCAAGGGGGTGTGGCGCTTGATTGGCGGTCATGGGGGGATCGCCCCCATGCCGGGATTCCAGGTTGTAGTCGTTTTACAAGTCGGCGCGACCGTCGTCGGCGGGTGCGCCGACGATACCGCAAACGCTGCTGGCTGCCAATTGAAGCAGATCTGGAAACCATTTTCAAAACCGGAAAACGCCTCCGCATGTCGCGCCTGGCGGCGTTTCGCGGGCATTCGCGACCGGATGCCGCCGACTCGCCCACCGCTCGCGCCCCTTCGCGACACGCGACACCTCCCGAGGCGCCATGGAATGTTTTTTTACGCGGAAATGCCGGCACCGGCCAGGCACTGCCGGAAATAGGCCCAGTCGAAAGCCGGCCCGGGATCGGTCTTGCGTAGCGGCGCGACATGGGCGTGGCCGGTGATGCGCTCGGGGGTCAGCGCCGGATAGCCCGCCAGCAGCGCCCGGGTGGCCGCCACCAGGGCCCGGTACTGGGCGGCGGTGTAGGGCGAGACCTCGTCGCCCTCCAGCTCGATGCCCACCGCGAAGTCGTTGAGCCCGACGCGCTCGGCATCGCCGTCCCGCCAGCGCGAGCGCCCGGCGTGCCAGGCCCGCTCGTGGAAGGGCACGAACTGCACGCACTCGCCGTCGCGGCGGATCAGCAGGTGCGCCGAGACCTCGAGCCCGGCGATCGCGGCGAAGAAGGGATGCGCGGCGGGGTCCAGGCGGTTGGTGAACAGCCGCTCGATGGCGTCGCCGCCGAAGCGGCCGGGCGGCAGGCTGATGGAGTGCAGCACCAGCAGCGAGACCTCGCCGGCCGGCCGGGCGTTGCGGTTGGGCGACGGGACGCGACGTGCGCCCGCGAGCCAGCCCTGGTGTATCGACATGTCTCCCCCTGACGTCTGGCGTGGCGTTTCCCCTATAATGAACGCCCCAAGCCTCCCATCACAGAGATCACGCCACCATGCACTATCAGGATGCCCTCGCCGAAGAGATTCGCGACAGCGCCGCCCGGCTGCTGGCCGAGGACGTCGGCCCCGGCGACATCACCGCCGAGCTGATTCCGGAGAAACAGTGGGCCCGGGCCCGGGTGATCACCCGGGAGGACATCGTGCTGTGCGGCGTGGCCTGGGTCGACGAGCTGTTCCGGCGCCTGGACCCGCGGGTGGTGCTCCACTGGCAGGCCGCCGACGGCGATCGCCTGGCCGCCGGCGCCGTCCTGCTCGAGCTGGAGGGCCCGGCACGCGGCCTGCTCACCGGCGAGCGGGCGGCGCTGAACCTGCTGCAGACGCTGTCCGCGACCGCCACCCGCACCCGCCACTACGTGGACCTGCTCGACGGCACCGGGGTACAGATCCTGGACACCCGCAAGACCCTGCCCGGCCTGCGCCTGGCCCAGAAGTACGCGGTGACCTGCGGCGGCGGGCACAACCACCGCATCGGCCTCTATGATGCCTTCCTGATCAAGGAGAACCACATCGCCGCCTGCGGCGGGATCGCCGCCGCGGTCGAGGAGGCCCGGCGGATCGCCCGGGACCTGCCGGTGGAGGTGGAGGTGGAGACCTTCGAGGAACTCGACCTGGCGCTGGGCGCCGGCGCCGACGTGATCATGCTCGACAACTTCTCGCTTGCCGACATGCGCGAGGCGGTGCGCCGCACCGACGGCCGCGCCACCCTGGAGGCCTCCGGCAACGTCGACGAGACCACCCTGCGGGCCATCGCCGAGACCGGGGTCGATCGCATCTCCAGCGGCGCCCTGACCAAGGACGTCAAGGCCATCGACCTGTCGATGCGCATCGTCGAGCAGGCCTGAGGCCTGAGGCCTCAGGCCTGCTGCGGCGCCAGCGGCTTCTCCAGGTGGCGGCGCGCCAGCCGCTGGCCGCCGCGCTCGACCCATTCCTCACGGACCCGGCGCCAGCCGCGCCGCTCCAGGCCGTCGGCCATCACCAGGCTGGCGTCAATGCTCAGGCGATCGCCGCCCGCCTCGCGCACCAGGCGTTCGGCGTGGCCCAGCAGGTCGCCGCCGATGCCGCGCCGGGCCAGCGACGGCCAGACGTAGAGCGACTCCACGCAGCCGCGGCGGGGGTCGAGCTCCAGGAAGGCCACGCAGCGGCCGTGGCAGGTCGCCACCAGGGTGGTGTAGAGGGCCTGGCGCGCCACCCAGGCGCTGCCCTCCCGGGGCAGCACCGCCGCCCACGCCTCCCGAGCGGCCAGGTCGTAGTGGCCGGCGGCGCCCTGCATCACGGCGTGATGGAAGACCTCGGCCTGGTCGGCGCCGTCCGAGGCCTTGGCCTCGCGATAGAGGATGCGGGGCGGGGTGTCGGCGGTCGCGTGATCGATGTCGATGTGACCCATGCGGGCTTCCCGAGACAGTGAAGACGCCAAGAGACTACCGAAGCGATGGCGCCCCGCCAATGCCCCGTCGCGCCGCCAGCAGGAACCCACGATGAGCGACACTCCCGATGCCTTCCCGCTCTCGGCCATCGGCCGCCTCGAGAGCGACTATCCCGACAAGTTCGGCATTCCCCGTCAGCCGGGCCTGGCCGACGCCGCCCGGGCGACCCTGGTGCTGACCCCGCCCTACGACGACCCGCTGGCGGTGCGCGGCCTGGACGCCTTCAGCCACCTGTGGCTGACCTTCGTCTTCCACCTGAGCCCGGCGCGCTGGACCCCGCTGGTGCGCCCGCCGCGCCTCGGCGGCAACGCCAAGGTCGGGGTCTTCGCCAGCCGCAGCACCCACCGCCCCAACCGGCTAGGCCTGTCGCTGGTGGAGCTCACGGGCATCGACACCGAGGGCGGCGTGCGCCTGCACCTGCGCGGCGCCGACCTGGTCGACGGCACCCCGGTGCTGGACATCAAGCCCTACCTGCCCTGGGCGGAGGCCCGCCCCGAGGCCCGGGCCGGCTTCGCCCCGGCGCCGCCGGAGGCCCTGCCGGTGCGCCTGGCGCCGATGGCCGAGGCGGCGCTGGCCGCCCGCCCCGACGCCGCCAGCCTGCGCCCCCTGATCCACCAGGTGCTGGCCCAGGACCCGCGTCCCGGCTATCGCCGCGGCGCCGAGGAGCGGGTCTACGGCGTCCGCCTGCGCGACCTGGACGTGCGTTTCCGCGCCGTGTCGGCCGACGACGGCGCCACGGCCCTGGAGGTCGTCGAGATCGTGGCGGTCCAGGGGGCATGAACGACGAAGGGCCCCGCAGGGCCCTTCGTTCGGCATGGCCGTCGTCTTCAGCTGAAGTCGACGCCGATCCGCTTGCCCACCTCCTCGTAGGCCTCGATCACGCCGCCCAGGCCCTGGCGGAAGCGATCCTTGTCGAGCTTCTCGCGGGTCTCGGCGTCCCACAGGCGGCAGCCGTCCGGGGAGAACTCGTCGCCCAGCACGATCCGGCCCTGGAAGACGCCGAACTCGAGCTTGTAGTCCACCAGCAGCATGCCGCCGTCGGCGAACAGTTGCTTGAGGACCTCGTTGACCTGGAAGGTCAGGGCCTTCATCTCGGCCAGCTGCTCCGGGGTCGCCCAGCCGAAGGTCTCGGCCAGGGACTCGTTGATCATCGGATCGTGGAGGGCATCGTTCTTGAGGAACAGCTCGAAGGTGGGCGGGGCCAGCTCGCTGCCCTCCTCCACGCCGAGCCGCTTGACCAGGCCGCCGGCGGCGATGTTGCGCACCACGCACTCCACCGGGAGCATGTCCAGGTTCTTGACCACGCACTCGGTGTCGGAGCGCAGGCCCTCGAAGTGGGTGGGAATCCCGGCCTCGGCGAGCTTGCCCATGATGAAGGCATTGAAGCGGTTGTTGACCATGCCCTTGCGCGCCAGAGACTCCATGCGCTCGCCGTCGAAGGCGCTGGTGTCGTCGCGGAAGTGCAGGATCAGGCGATCCGGGTCGTCGGTGGCGAAGACCGACTTGGCCTTGCCGGCGTAGAGTTCTTGGCGCTTTTCCATGGGAGCCTCCACAGGCAACAGTCAGATGGAATTCTGGAATCTCAGGTGATCGCCTGCCAGTCCAGCCCCTGATCCTGGGCTGCCACCGTCAGGCGGGAATCATCGCCGTCGAGCAGGGGCGACAGGGCCTCCAGGGCCAGCTCGGGGCGGTTGTTGTGCTCGGAGAGGTGTGAGCAGACGATGCGCTGCAGGCGATCCAGCCCCAGGCGCTGCAGTAGCCAGGCGGCCTGGGCGTTGGCCAGGTGCCCCCAGCGGCCGCCGACGCGGCGCTTGAGGCTCGGCGGATAGGGGCCGGTCTCGAGCAGATGGACGTCGTGGTTGCACTCCAGGACCAGGGCGTCGCAGCCCCGGAAGGCCTCGACGACGTGCGCGCTGGGATGCCCCAGGTCGGTGAGCAGGCCGAGGCGACGCCCCGCGGCGGCCAGCCGGAACTGCACCGGCTCCCGGGCGTCGTGGGGCACGGTGACCGGGTCGATCTCGACGCCCTTGACGCTGAAGGGCGACTGGGGGGTGATCCAGTGGCGGTGCGGCACTTCGCCCAGCTTGCCCGACAGCCAGGTGCCCGGCGTGAGATGGACCGGCACCTTGTGGCGCCGGGCCAGCGGGCCCACGCCGCGGATGTGGTCGCCGTGCTCGTGGGTGACCAGCACCGCGTCGAGCTGGCGGGGGTGCAGCCCGAAGCGCGCCAGGCGCCGCTCGGTCTCCTTGAGGCCGAAGCCGCAGTCGACCAGCAGGTGGGTCTCGCCGTCGCTGACCAGGGTGGCGTTGCCCTTGCTGCCGCTGCCCAGGGAGGCGAAGCGCAGGCGCCCCTCGGCCGACGGCCGCGTGGCGGGCGCCGTCATCAGCCCAGCAGGCCCGCCACCCGCTCCAGGAGCTCGCGGCGGTCGTCGGCGGAGAGCTCGGCATCGTCGGCCGGCCGGGCCCGCAGCACGCTGCGCTCGGGGCCCTGGGGCTCCAGCACCAGGCGGATCCGCCGCGGGGCCTCGCCGCCCAGGCTGGTCAGGGTGCCCAGCAGGCCCTCGCTGCGGTCGCCGAGGGTCAGGTAGTCCACCAGGAAGACCCCGGCCTCGGCGTCCCGGGCCAGCAGCTCGCGACGCCCCGCCACGGCGAAGTCGCTCTCGAGCTGGTAGCTGAGCTCCGCCCAGGTCCGCTCGCGGTCGAAGGGCAGCACTAGGTGCCACTCGCCGCCCTCCCGGGCGAGCCGCGGCCGGGCGCGGTCCTCGGGCCGCTGCACCGCCAGTGAGGAGGCGCTGGCGGTGGCGCCGCGGGCCTCGAAGCGCCGCTCCAGGGCGCGCAGGCAGCCTTCCACCGGGGCGCCGCCCTGCTCGCAGCGCAGCTCGCTGGATCCGCGCTGCAGGCCGGGGCGGACGCTGAGGCGAGCCTGGTCGGTGACCAGCACGCCCTCGGCGGCATTCCGGCTGGTGACTCGCAGTCCGCGCTCGGCGGCGAAGCGCTCGAGCTCGGACCAGGCGGCGCTGGGCTCGGCCCCGACCACCAGCCAGCGCCGGTCGCCGGCCTCGCGACGCGCGACCTCCCCCGGGGCCACGCCGCTGCCGGCCCCCAGGGCGCGGGGCGGCGGCGCCCGGAAGTCCTCGCCCTGGGCGACGAAGCGCCCTTCCGCCCGGGGCACCGGCATGGCATCCCGGTAGCGTCGGTCGTCGCGGCTGTCGGGCAGCACCAGGGGGGCGCTCGGCTCGGCCTCGGCATAGTCGACGGCACGGTCATCGTAGTAGCCGTCGCGGGCACAGCCGGCCAGGGCCAACGCCGCCACCAGCGGCATCCATTTCAGCGCAGAGGTCATGCGTCCACCTTGCTCCAGTTGTCCAGGTCGCGCCGCCGGGCGGCGCCTCGGGCGTCTTGCCCCGGGCGGCGCGAGGCGCCCGGGGCACGGGATGACGCCTCAGTCGTCGGTCACACCGGCCAGCTGCAGCGCCTCGCTGACGGTGGAGTGGTACTTCTCCGAGAGCCAGGTCAGCGGCAGCCGGATGCCGGCCTCGGCGAGGCCCATGCGGTTCAGGGCCCACTTGACCGGGATCGGGTTGGCCTCGATGCCCAGGTTGGTATGCAGGGGCATCAGGCGGGTGTTGATCTGGTGGGCCTTCTCGCTGTCGCCGGCCACCGCGGCGGCGCACAGGTCGTGCATGGCCCGGGGCGCGACGTTGGCGGTCACCGAGATGTCGCCGTGGCCGCCCATCAGCATGAAGTCGCAGGCGGTGCCGTCGTCGCCGGAGTAGAGCATGAAGTCGCTGCCCTCGAGCCGGGAGATCAGGTCCTCGGCGCGCTCCAGGTTGCCGGTGGCGTCCTTGAGGCCGACGATGTTGTCCACCTCGGCCAGGCGCAGCACGGTCTCGTTGTAGAGGTCCGAGCAGGTGCGCCCCGGCACGTTGTAGAGGATCACCGGCAGGTTGCTGCCCTCGGCCACGGCCTTGAAGTGCTGGTAGAGGCCTTCCTGGGTCGGCTTGTTGTAGTAGGGGCACACCGACAGGCAGTAGTCGGCCCCCACCTCGCTGGCGTAGCGGGCCAGCTCCACCGCCTCGGAGGTGGCGTTGGCGCCGGTGCCGGCGATCACCGGGATCCGGCCGCCGACCTCCTCGACCACGGTGCGGATCACGTCGAAGTGCTCGGCGAACGACATGGTCGTCGGCTCGCCGGTGGTCCCGGCCGCGACGATGGCATCGGTGCCGTTGTCCAGGTGGAAGTTGACCAGGGCCCGCAGGGCCTCCCAGTCGATGTCGCCGTTGACCTTCATCGGTGTCGCCAGCGCGACGATGCTACCCGTGATCATCCTCTTCTTGTCCTCTCGCTGCCTGCCGGGCGACCGCGGGCCCGGGCCGCCATGGAAACACCCGCCCTCGCCTGCGGGCTCGATGCCAGGGGACAAATGGTACTCAGGCCTCGAGAGCCTGTACAGCGGCGACTTTACAGCGACGCGCGGGTTGCGTGTAATCGGGCCTTTCACCCCGACCGGAGGACTCCCCATGAGCGTCAGCCTCGGCCAGCCCGTGCCCGATTTCACCGCCACCGCCACCGGCGACACCACCCTCACGCTCTCCGAGCTGCGCGGCCGCCAGGTGGTGATCTACTTCTACCCCAAGGCCAGCACGCCCGGCTGCACCACCGAGGGCGGCGACTTCCGCGACCGCAAGGCGGACTTCGACGCCGCCAACACCGTGATCGTCGGCGTGTCCCGGGACGGCATCCGCGCCCAGGAGAACTTCAAGGCCAAGCAGGGCTTCAACTTCACGCTGCTCTCCGACAAGGACGAGGCGGTGTGCCGGCTGTTCGACGTCATCAAGCTCAAGAAGCTCTACGGCAAGGAACACCTGGGGATCGAGCGCAGCACCTTCCTGATCGACGCCGAGGGCAAGCTGGCCCGGGAATGGCGCAAGGTGAAGGTCAAGGGCCACGTGGACGAGGTCCTGGAGGCCGCCCAGGCGCTGCACGCCGGCCAGTGACCGCCGGGGCCGCCGCCGCGATCCGGCCCCGGCGGCGGCCTCAGGCCTCCTCGGCCGCCTCGCGATCCTGGTGGGCGGCCTCCTCCCGGCGACGCTGCTGGATGCCCCGGGGCCAGGCATAGACCAGCGCCTTGAGCAGCGTGGCCAGGGGAATGGCGAAGAAGATGCCCCAGAAGCCCCAGACGCCGCCGAAGAACAGCACCGCCAGGATGATCGACACCGGGTGCAGGTTCACCGCCTCGGAGAACAGCACCGGCACCAGGACGTTGCCGTCCAGGGCCTGGATCACCCCGTAGGCGATCAGCACGTAGAGGAACTGGTCGCCGAGGCCGAAGTGGAAGCCGGCGACGGCCGCCACCGGCACCGTGGCCACGGCGGCGCCGATGTAGGGCACCAGCACCGACAGCCCCACCAGCACCGCCAGCAGCGCCGAATAGGGCAGCCCGAAGAAGGCGAAGGTGAAGAAGGCCACGGTGCCGACGATCACGATCTCGGTCGCCTTGCCGCGCACGTAGTTGGCGATCTGGGCGTCCATCTCCTGCCAGACCCGGGTCATCAGGCCGCGCTGGCGCGGCAGCAGCGAGACCGCGAAGCCCACCAGCCGGTCGCGGTCCTTGAGCATGAAGAACACCAGGATCGGCACCAGCACCAGGTAGACGATCAGCCCCACGATGTTGCCCAGCGAGGCCAGCGACAGCGACAGCGCCCGCTGGCCGATCTGGGTCACCTCGCGGCCGGCCATGGCGATCCAGTTCTGGATCTGGTCGGGGGTCACCAGCTGGGGATAGCGGGCCTGGAGGTCGTCGAGCAGCTGCTGGCCGCTGGCGAACATGCGCGGCGTCTCCTGGACCAGGTTGACCAGCTGGGTCCAGATCAGCGGCAGCAGGATCAGCGCCATGGCCAGCAGCACGCCGAGGAAGGCCAGGTAGACCAGCATCACCGCCAGGAAGTGCGGCACGCGCCGGCGGGTCAGGGCGTTCACCCCGCCCTGGAGCAGGAAGGCGATGACCAGGGCGGTGAGGAAGGGCGCCAGCATCTTGCCCAGCCAGATCACCACCGCGAAGCCGAGCACCAGGACGACCAGCAGGATCACCGCCTCCTCGTCGGAGAGGTAATGGTCGACCCAGCTGCGCAGGACGGCGCGCAGGGTCATGATCCCGTCTCCCCGCCCTTGCGGATCCAGTAGTGATAGACCTCGCCGCGCGTCTCGCGCGCCGGCATCTCATGGGGGCTCTGGGCGACGAAGGTCTCGAAGTCCCGCCAGGAGCCGGCATCGGTGGCCATCACCTCCAGCAGCTGGCCCGGAGCCAGCCGGGACAGCGCCTGCTTGGCCTTGAGCAGGGGCAGCGGACAGGGAAGCCCCCGTGCGTCGAGGACGTCGTCGGGTTGCACGGCCATGTTGTCTCCCGGGAGAATGCCTGGGCTTGTCGGTCGCGGTCGCCGCCGCGACCGACACGAATGCCATGGATTTAAAGGCACTTTCCGGGACGAATCAATGTCGGAAGGGTTCGGTTCCCGCTTCGCCCCGACGAGGAAGGCCATGCTGCGTCGACTCCTGCCCTGTCTCCCCGCCCTCGCCCTGAGCCTGGCGACCGCCGCTCCCGCCCTCGGCCAGGACCTGGCGCTCGACCTGCCGGACAGGGCGACGACCGCCTTGACCTCCGACCGCCAGCCGTCGGCGGGGCTGCCGTCCCTGATCAGCGGCGGCACCCAGGCGGTGAGCGGCGAGGAGGTCCGCCTGGGGCGTGCCTGGCTGCGCCAGTTCCGCGCCCAGGCTCCGCTGTGGCAGGACCCCATCGCCCAGGACTACCTGGAATCGCTGGTGGCGCGGCTGCTGCCCCACACGCCCCTCGGCGGGCTCGAGCCGGTGCTGACCCTGGTGGCCAGCGACCGCCTCAACGCCTTCGCCGTGCCCGGCGGGGTGATGGGCGTCAACGCCGGCCTGTTCGCCTTCGCCGAGGGCGAGGCGCCGCTGGCCTCGGTGGTCGCCCACGAGCTCGGCCACCTGGCCCAGCGCCACTATGCCCGCGGCCTGGAACGCGCCGAGCAGACGCGCCTGCCGGCCATGGCCGCCATGCTCGCCGGCATGCTGATCGCCGCCGGCGGCGGCGGCGACGCCGGCATCGCCGCCGCCATGGGCTCCCAGGCCGCCCTGCTGCAGGATCGGCTGGCCTATTCGCGGCGCTTCGAGCGCGAGGCCGACCGGCTGGGCCTGCAGACCCTCGCCGACGCCGGCTATGACCCCGAGGCCATGGTCGAGATGTTCCGCACCATGCAGCGCATGGTGGCCCTACAGGGCGGCAATCCGCCGGAATTCCTGCTGACCCACCCGGTGACCGAGTCGCGGATCAGCGATGCCCAGGCTCGGGCCGCTCAGCTGCGGGTCGACTCGCCCCGCGACACCGACATCGAATACCAGCTGGTGCGGGCCCGGGCGCTGCTGGCCATCCACGACCAGGCACCGCGCCAGGCGATGACCCGCCTGGCGCGCGGCGAGGCCTCGGAGGAGGCCCGCCGCTACCTCCAGGCGCTGATCGACGCCCGGGGCGGCCGCACCGAGGCCGCGCTGTCCGCCCTGGACGGCCTGGCCGATCGCCTGCCGGACCTGGCCCTGCTGCCCGCCTCGGCGGTCGAGGTCGCCCTGGAGGCCGGTCGGGTGGACGAGGCCATCGCCCGGGCCCGCCGGCTGCTGCGGCTGATGCCCGGGCAGGTGCCGACCCGGCTGTGGCTCGGCGAGGCCCTGCTGCAGCGCGATCCCGACGCGGCCTACGGGGTGCTGCGCGAGCTGGCCGCGCAGCGTCCGGAGGATCCCCAGGTGTTCACCCTGCTGGCCGAGGCCGCCGGACGCAGCGGTCGCGAGGCCTGGGGGCACCTGGCCCGCGCCGAGCACCTCCAGTTGACCGGTCGCATCGACCGCGCCATCCGCCAGCTCGAGGTCGCCGAGGAGGTGGCCGAGGCGCAGGACGACGCCAACGCCGCCGGACGCATCGCCCAGCGGCGCGAGGCCTTCCTCGAGTACCGGGAGACGATGGAGAAATTTCGCTGACGGCTGCGGGCTGCGGGCTGCGGGCTGCGGGCTGCGGGCTGCGGGCTGCGGGCTGCGGGCTGCCATGATAGGAAAGCAAGAGCCCGTGACATGCGTCACGGGCTCTTGCTCGAAGCTCTTGCTCGAAGCTCTTGCTCGAAGCTCTTGCTCGAAGCTCTTGCTCGAAGCTCTTGCTCGAAGCTCTTGCTCGTAGCTCGTAGCTCGTAGCTCGTAGCTCGTAGCTCAGGAATTGAAATCCAGCATCCGCGTGAGCGGCTTGAGGGCGGCCTGGCGCAGCGCCTCGTCGACGTGGATCTCGCCCGTGCCCTCGCGCAGCGCGCCGGCCAGGTTGTCCAGGGCGTTCATCGCCATCCACGGGCAGTGGGCGCAGCTCCTGCAGGTGGCGCCGTTGCCGGCGGTGGGCGCCTCGAACAGGGTCTTCTCGGGCACCGCCTGCTGCATCTTGAAGAAGATGCCGCGATCGGTGGCCACGATCAGCTTCTCGTGGGGCAGCTCCTTGGCGGCCTTGATCAGCTGAGAGGTGGAGCCCGCCACGTCGGCCAGCTCGACCACCGATTCCGGCGATTCGGGGTGTACCAGCACCGCGGCCTCGGGGTACAGGCCCTTGAGGTCCTCGACGCCCTTGGCCTTGAACTCCTCGTGGACGATGCAGGCGCCGTCCCACAGCAGCATGTCGGCGCCGGTCTGCTTCTGGATGAAGCCGCCGAGGTGCTTGTCCGGCGCCCAGAGGATCTTCTCGCCGCGAGCCTGGAGGTGCTCGATCACGTCCACCGCGATCGACGAGGTCACCACCCAGTCGGCCCGGGCCTTGACCGCCGCCGAGGTGTTGGCATAGACCACCACGGTGCGATCGGGATGGGCGTCGCAGAAGGCGCTGAACTCGTCGGCCGGGCAGCCCACGTCCAGCGAGCAGGTCGCCTCCAGGGTGGGCATCAGCACGCGCTTCTCCGGGGAGAGGATCTTGGCCGTCTCGCCCATGAAGCGCACCCCGGCCACCACCAGGGTGTCGGCCGGGTGACGGGCGCCGAAGCGCGCCATCTCAAGGGAATCCGCCACGCAGCCGCCGGTCTCCTCGGCGAGCTGCTGTATGGCGTCGTCGGTGTAGTAGTGGGCCACCAGGACGGCGTTGTGAGCCTCGAGCAGACGCTTGATCTCCTCGATGCGGGCCTCGTCCTCGGCGGGAATGCGCGTGGGGCAATAGGAACGTGCCAGCTGGTCGCGCAGCTCGGCACGGGAAGTCATGATCGTCATCGTGTCTACCACTGTGACCGGCAGGGGCTCCCCCTGCGTTTCAACAGGTGCCGACATCCGTGCGCTCCGCACGGCGCGACACGCCGAGGGTCAACCGTCGCGTCTTCCGCCGTGGTCGACCCGCTGCCTTCCGGGGCCGGCGCGGCCGGCGTCCGGAAAGTGACATGTCTTGATCATGACGCCGTCATGATCGCCTTGCAAGGCCCGCGACCGGTCGGATCGCATCCGGCCGTGCACGAAAAACGCCCCTGCCTCGGGGAGGCAGGGGCGTCGAATCTGGTGGGTCGTGTAGGATTCGAACCTACGACCAATTGGTTAAAAGCCAACTGCTCTACCAACTGAGCTAACGACCCGTGATGCATGGCGGCTCAGTCGCCATGGATCCAGGCTCGGATGGTGGGTCGTGTAGGATTCGAACCTACGACCAATTGGTTAAAAGCCAACTGCTCTACCAACTGAGCTAACGACCCGTCCGAACGGGTGCAGATAATACGGATATGCCCCCGGCCTGGCAAGCGATTTTTTTGCCTTTCGGCGTATTCCCCTGCCGGCGCGGCGACGCTCGCCGCCGCCGCCGCGCCGGCCCCCTCAGCGGCGCGGCTTGGGCTTGCGCATCGCCTGCACCGGGCGGCGCTTGTGCTTGTCGCGGCTCCAGCGGTTCTTCTCGTCGGGGGTCAGCTCGGGCACCTTGCGCGACGCCAGCCCGGCCATCTCGGCCAGGTCGTCGACCTCCTCCTGGCTGAGCTCCACCCACTCGCTGGCGCGGGCGCGCTTGTCGAGGAAGATGTTGCCATAGCGCACCCGCTTGAGGCGGCTGACGGTCAGGCCCTGGGACTCCCACAGCCGGCGCACCTCGCGGTTGCGCCCTTCCATGATCACCACGTGGAACCAGGTGTTGATGCCCTCGCCGCCGAACTCCTGGACGTCGGTGAAGCGCGCCGGGCCGTCGTCGAGCATCACGCCCTCGACCATCGCCTTGACCTGGTCGGGCTGGACCTCGCCCATGACCCGCACGGCGTACTCGCGCTCGATCTGGGTGGAAGGGTGCATCAGGCGGTTGGCCAGCTCGCCGTCGGTGGTGAACAGCAGCAGGCCGCTGGTGTTGATGTCGAGGCGGCCGATGGCGATCCAGCGCTCGCCCTTCAGCCGCGGCAGGCGGTCGAAGACGGTGCGCCGCCCCTCGGGATCCTTGCGGGTGCACAGCTCGCCCTCGGGCTTGTTGTACATGATCACCCGGCGCGGCACCTCCTCGGCGGCGCGCAGGGTCACCGCGCGGTCGTCGAAGGCGACCCGGTCGCGGGTCTCGACGCGATCGCCCAGGGTCGCCACCTGGCCGTTGACCTTGACCCGGCCGTCGGCGATGGCGGCCTCCATCTCGCGGCGCGACCCCAGGCCCGCCCGGGCCAGGACCTTCTGCAGTTTCTCGGTGGTGGTGCTCATCAGTCGTCTGTCTCGCTGGTAGTGGGTTCCGCCCCCGGGGCAGCGTCATCCTCGACGCGGCTCCGGGCGCGTTCGGACAGGCGAGCCTCGAGATCGGCGAAGCTCAGGCCCGTCCGCTCGGACGCCGTCCCGGCGTGGTCGTCGTCGGCCGTCCCGGCCGTCGTCTCGCTGGCCGCCGCCGGCTCCGGTGCCGCGGCGGCCGCCTCGCCCTCGGTGGGCGCGGCCGTGTCGTCGGAGGCGGTGCCGTCGGCCGCCTCCTCGTCCCCGTCGAGCGGGGCATCCGCCTGGGCCAGCAGCTCGTGCTGGGGCGGCGGCGGGGTGTCCTCATCGAGCTCTTCGGGCTCGCCGAAGCCCTTGAGCTCGTGCATCGGCGGCAGCTCGTCCAGGGTCTTCAGGCCGAAATCGTCGAGGAAGGCGCGGGTCGTGGCGTAGACCGCCGGCCGGCCCGGCACGTCCCGATGCCCCACCACCCGCACCCAGCCCCGCTCGGTCAGGGTGCGCATGATCGAGCCGCTCACCGAGACTCCGCGCACCTCCTCGATGTCGCCGCGGGTCACCGGTTGACGATAGGCGATCAGCGCCAGGGTCTCCAGCAGCGCCCGGGAATAGCGCTGCGGGCGCTCGTCCCACAGCCGCGACACCCAGGGCGACAGCCGCGGCCGGATGCGCAACTGGTAGCCCGAGGCGGTCTCCAGCAGCTCCATGGCGCCGCGCTCGTGGCGCACCTCGACGCGCCCCAGGGCCTCGCGCAGCGCCCGCCGCGGCGGGCGCTCGTGGTCGTCGAACAGCGCCTCGAGGCGATCCACGGACAGCGGCTCCCCGGCGGCCAGCAGGGCCGCCTCGAGGATCTCGTCCAGGGCATCGGGGAATTCCATGGCGGTCATGCCGGCGCGCTCCCTTCCTCGTCGTCGTCCGCGGTGGCGAAGGGGCTCTCCCCCTCGGCGTCGTCCTCGTCGAAGGCCTCCGCCTCGTCGCCCGCCTGCGGGGCGCTGCGCGCCCGCACATGGATCGGCGACAGCGGGGCATTCTGCACGATCTCGATCATCGCCTCCTTGGCCAGTTCCAGGATCGCCATGAAGGTCACCACCACCCCGGCGCGCCCCTCCTCGAGGCTGAACAGCGCCTCGAAGGGGGTGTAGTGCCGATGGTGCAGCTTGTCCATGATCGCCAGCATGCGCTCCCGGGTGGACAGCACCTCGCGGCTGATCTGGTGCGACTGGTTGAGCTCGGCGCGGCGCAGGATGCCGGCCAGCGCCCCGAGCAGCTCGTCGAGGTCCACGTCCGGGTGCACCACCCGGCTCTCCAGGGGCGGCAGGGCGGCCCGGGCGGGAAACCAGTCGCGCCCCAGCCGCGGCAGCTCGGCCAGGGCCTCGGCGGCGTTCTTGAGCCGCTCGTACTCCTGGAGGCGGCGGATCAGCTCGGCCCGCGGGTCCTCTTCCTCGTCGTCGTCGCCCTCCCGGGGCGGCTTGGGCAGCAGGGTCCGCGACTTGATCTCGGCGAGCATCGCCGCCATCAGCAGGTACTCGCCGGCCAGCTCGATCTGCATGGCCTTCATCAGCTCCACGTACTCGATGTACTGGCGGGTGATGGCGGCCACGTCGATGGCCAGGATGTCCAGGTTCTGGCGCCGGATCAGGTAGAGCAGCAGGTCCAGCGGCCCCTCGAAGGCCTCGAGGAAGACCCTGAGCGCCTCCGGCGGGATGTACAGATCCTCCGGCAACTCGGTGATCGGCTCGTCGAACAGCCGGCCCAGCGCCTCGGCGGTCTGCTCGGCCGCCCGGCGCTCGACGTCGTCCGCCCCGGGGGAGTCCGGGGCGGCGGCATCGGGCGCAGGGGGGGACGAGGGCGTCTCGCTCACGCGGGCCAGGCCTCCGGGGTGATGGGTCGGCGAATGATCGACCGCACAGTCTACCAAGCGGCGCGGTTCAGGGTAAGCCGCGGCTTAGCCGGCCTCGGCGGCGCGCCGGTAGCGACCCGTGTAGTCGAACAGCTTGCGCTTCACCTGCCAGTGGCGGCCGACCCGGCGGCCGATGACGAAGTCCGGGGCTCGCAGCCGGCGCTGCTCGCGGATCACCTCCTCGGGCGTGGTCGGCGACCAGCGGCTGCCCGGCGCGCGCAGGTGCTCGCGCAGGAAGGCGGCGGCGAAGGCGCCGCGCTGGGCCCGGGTCTCCAGGGCGAACCATTCGGCCAGGGTGGCGCCGTCCTCGTCATGGTAGACGACCTTGAGCCGCGGCAGGCCGCGGCCGTTGACGGTGGCCTCGAGCTGCATGCCGGAGACCCGCAGCACCCGGGCGTCGCGCAGCTTGAGCGCCTCGCGCAGCTTGTCGTCGGCATCGACCAGCAGCGCCTGGCAGCCGTGACAGCGCCGCGCGGCGGTGTCGTTCTCGGCGCCGCACCGGTCGCAGACCTTGAAGCGAAAGCGGAAGCTGCACTGGACGCCCTTCCCCTCGTCCTCCCCGCTCTCCACCAGCCCCTGGCAGCGCCGGCCGAAGTGCTCGACGACCAGCTCGCCGTCGCGCCGCCCCCAGAACAGGTTGGCGTGGCCGCACTGCGGGCACTCGACCTGCACCGGCTCGGTGTCCGACGCGGGGCGAGGGCTGCCCACCTCGGGGGCGTAGAGGTCCCAGGGGTTGCCGGCGTAGTCGAGGATCAGGCAGTCGGTCTTGCCCGGGGCCAGGCGCAGGCCGCGGCCGACGATCTGCTGGTAGAGCCCGACCGACTCGGTGGGCCGCAGGATCGCGATCAGGTCCACGTGGGGCGCGTCGAAGCCGGTGGTCAGCACCGCCACGTTGACCAGGTACTTCACGCTGCGCGCCTTGAAGGCGGCGATGATCGCCTCGCGCTCGGCGGCGGGGGTGCCCCCGGTGATCAGCGCCGCCTCGCCCGCCGGCAGGTAGCCGAGGATCTCCTCGGCATGGGCCACGCTGGCGGCGAACAGCATCACCCCGGCGCGCTCGGCGGCGTGGCCGATCACCTCCTCGATGATCGCCGGGGTCGCGCGGTGGCCGGCGGTGACCCGATTCAGCTCCGCCTCCTGGAAGAGCCCGCCGCTGCCCGGCTCGAGCGCCGAGAAGTCGTAGCGTTCCACGGCGGCGTCGACCAGCCGCGGCGCGGCGAGATAGCCCTGCTTGACCATCAGCCGCAGCGGCTGCTCGAAGACGCAGTCGCGGAAGAAGCAGTCGTCGTCGCCGCGCACCATGCCGTGATAGTGGCGGTGATAGAGGAAGCCCTGGCCCAGCCGGTAGGGGGTGGCGGTCAGGCCCAGCACCTTGAGCCGCGGATTGCGCGCGCGCAGGTGGGCGATCACCCGTCGGTAGCTCGAATCCTCGTCCAGCGAGACCCGGTGGCACTCGTCGATCACCAGCAGGGTGAAGGCGCCGTCGTCGAAGGCGTCCAGGTTGCGGACCACCGACTGCACCGAGCCGAACACCACCTGCCGCCCGGCCTCCTTGCGGCCCAGGCCGGCGCTGAAGATGTCCGCCTCGAGCCCGTAGGCCCGGTACTTGGCGTGGTTCTGCTCGACCAGCTCGCGCACGTGGGCCAGCACCAGCACCCGGCCCCGCGCCAGGCGCGCCAGCTCGGCGATCACCAGCGACTTGCCGCTGCCGGTGGGCAGCACCACCACGGCGGGCTCGTCGCCGGCCCGGAAGTGCTCGACCACCCGGGTCACCGCCTGCTGCTGGTAGGGACGTAGGCTGGGCGGGGCGCTGGACATGGCGGGACCTCGAGACGCTGGGGGCGCCATCTTACCGGCCGGCGCGCCCGGCGTCAGGGGAAGCGCGGCGCCCGGCCGGCCAGGCGCGCCGCCACGGCCTCGCGCTGCTCCTCGCCGCCCAGCAGCTGGCCCTGCAGCCGCGCCTCCAGGGCCAGCCGCTCGTGCTCGTCGAGCCCCGAAGCCCGGCGCAGCAGGGTGTCGAAGGCAGCCACCGCCCGGGGCGAGCGGGCGGCGATGGTCGCGGCCAGCTCGGCGGCCGCCGCCTCGGGGCGCTCGGCCAGCCGGGTCGCCAGCCCCAGGGCCACGGCCTCCTCGCCGCCCACCCGGCGACCGCTCCAGGCCAGCTCGCGCAGCGTGTCCGGGCGCAGGCCGGCGCCGCTGACGCTGATGCCCATGTCCGGGATGATGCCCCAGTCGAGCTCCAGCAGGGCGAGGCTCGCCTCGGGGTGGACCAGGCGCAGGTCGGCGCCCAGCGCGATCTGCAGTCCCCCGCCGTAGACATGACCCTGCAGCGCGGCGATCACCGGCGCGCCGGCGTCACGCCAGCCGAGCGCCAGGCGCTGCACGGGATTGCGGCCGTCCTCCCCGGCCTCGAGCAGCCCCGGCAGGCGCTCCGGGGCGGCCAGGATCGCGGCCATGTCGAGGCCGGCGCAGAAGCTCGGGCCCTCGCCCCTGAGCACCACGGCGCGCAGCCCGCTCAGGCCGGTCAGCCAGCGCTGGGCCTCGAGCAGGCCGTCGATCATCGCCCAGTCCAGGCCGTTGTGGCGATCGGGCCGCGACAGGCCGATCTCGGCCACGCCGGCCTCGACGGTCGCCGTGACCCGGTCGGCAAAGCGGTGCGTCATGGTGGCTCTCCTGCTCGGCGCATGGGGCCTCGAGTGTGGCCCGGGCCGGGCGGAATTTCAAACAACCGTTTCGTCGCGGCGCGGTGCCGCTCAGGCCAGCAGGCCCTGCAGCAGCAGGTAGCCCGGCACCCAGGCGGTCACCAGCCCCTGGGCCAGGGAGGTCCGCGCCATCAGCGGCTGCAGGCGGGGCCGATGGCAGAGCATCAGGTAGAAGCCGAACCACAGCGCCGACCAGGCCAGCCAGTTGAGGCCGGACCACCAGCCCCACAGGCCCTGGGCCGCGGCGAGCTGCAGCAGCCCGGTGGGCAGGGCGGTGAGCGCCACGAACAGGCAGAAATAGCCCAGGCCGTGGCCGGAGCTGCCGTTGCGCCGATTGATCGCCACCCACAGGTAGGTGAAGGCGAACAGCAGGGTCATGGCCGCCGTGCGCACGCTGCCGGCATCGGCCCCGGGCCCGAAGGCCGCATAGGCGGCCACGGCGAGGCTCACCCCGCCGGCGAAGTAATTGATCACCTGGATCTCGCGGTCCTCGATGCGGCCCAGCATCCACAGGCCGTTGAGCACCAGCACCGCGCCCACGTACAGCAGGCTCAGCCCTTCATGCATGGTCGTCGTTCTCCGTCATGCGGGCGTCCGCCCCCATGCCGGTCGCCCGAGGCGTCCTGTATAGCCGCCTCGGACGAGGAGCGCAACGGATTGTGGAAAGATTTTCCATGACAAGCGTGACGCCAGCGTCCGGGCCGCGACTTGACCCGCACCGGCACAGCCATGATACCTAGAAGAGTAACGGGACGACCGGAACGCCCTCTGCCGAGACAGGAGACGCCTCTATGAAAGTGAAGACCTCCCCCGAATGCCCCAAGTGCGGCAGCCGAACCAAGCGGTTCCCGCCGGGCCGCGAGGATCAGTATCACGTCTACTGCGACGACTGCGGTCACGACTTCGGCCGCTACGACCACCTGCAGGCCCAGTTCCGCCATGTCCTCGACGACGTGGAGGCGCACCTGAAGGGCGAGACGCCGACCGGCGACGGCGCCGCCTCCTGAGCCCTCCCGCAGACGACGACGCCCGGGTCATGGCCCGGGCGTCGTCGTTCGGCGGGGCGCCGGCTCAACCGAGCCAGGTCCGGGCGTTGCGGAACAGGCGCATCCAGGCGCCGTCCCGGGTCCACTCGGTGGGACGCCAGGAGTTGGTCACCGCCCGCACCACGCGCTCGGGGTGCGGCATCATGGCGGTGACCCGGCCGTCCGGCGTGGTCAGGCCGGTGATGCCCGAGGGCGAGCCGTTGGGGTTGGCCGGGTAGCGAGTGGTCACCTGGCCGTAGTTGTCCACGTAGCGCAGGGCCACCTGGGCGCTGCCCTGCATCCGGCGCAGGTGGGCGCTGTCGCGGAACTCGGCGCGGCCCTCGCCGTGAGCCACGGCGATCGGCAGCAGCGAGCCTTCCATGCCGGAGAGCAGGATCGAGGGGCTCTCCTCGACCCGGACCATCGCCACCCGAGCCTCGAACTGCTCGGACTCGTTGCGCACGAAGCGCGGCCAGTCCTCGGCGCCGGGGATCAGCTCCTTGAGCTGGGCGAGCATCTGGCAGCCGTTGCACACCCCCAGGGCGAAGCTGTCGTCGCGGCCGAAGAAGCCGGCGAACTGTTCCCGGGCCCGGTCGTGGAACAGCACCGACTTGGCCCAGCCGCCCCCGGCGCCCAGCACGTCGCCGTAGGAGAAACCGCCGCAGGCCACCAGGCCCTTGAACTCCTCCAGGCCGACGCGGCCTTCGAGGATATCGCTCATGTGCACGTCCACGGCCTCGAAGCCGGCATGATCGAAGGACCAGGCCATCTCCAGGTGGCCGTTGACGCCCTGCTCGCGCAGCACCGCCACCGCCGGCCGGGCGGTGTTCACGAAGGGCGCGCTGACGTCCTCGTCGACGTCGAAGCTCGGCTGGGCGGAGAGGCCCGGGTCGCGACCGTCGAGCAGGCCGTCGAACTCGCTCTTGGCGCACTCGGCGTTGTCGCGCAGGGCCTGCATCCGGTAGCTGGTCTCGGCCCAGGTGCGCTGGGCCAGCAGGCGGGTGGTCTCGAGCAGCGGCTCCTCGAACAGGGTCACGCGGACCTGGTCGTCGTAGCGCGGCCGGGCGATCACACCGCAGGTCTCGAGGCCCGCGCCGGCGAACTGGGCCAGCACCTCCTCGGTATGCTCGCGCGGCACCTGGATCACCGCCCCCAGCTCCTCGGCGAACAGCGCGTTGAAGGCCTCGGGCGTCTCGTCGATCAGCCAGTCGAGCTTGATCTCCAGGCCGGCGTGGGCGGCGAAGGCCATCTCCAGCAGGGTCACCAGCAGGCCGCCGTCGCTGCGGTCGTGATAGGCCAGCAGCTTGCCGTCGGCGTTGAGCCCCTGGATCACCGAGAAGAAGGCCTTGAGGTCCTCCGGGTCGTCCAGGTCCGGGCACTCGTCGCCCACCTGGCCGTAGACCTGAGCCAGCGCCGAGCCGCCCAGGCGGTTCCGGCCGCCGCCCAGGTCGACCAGGATCAGGTCGGACTCGTCCTGGGTCAGGTCGATCTGCGGGGTCAGCGTCTTCATGGCGTCGGTGACCGGGGCGAAGCCGGTGGTCACCAGCGACAGCGGCGCGGTGACGCTCTTCTCCTCGACCTCGCCCTTGTCGTTCTCGGCCTCCCAGGCGGTGCGCATGGACATGGAGTCCTTGCCCACCGGCACGGCGATGCCCAGCGCCGGGCACAGCTCCATGCCCACGGCGTGGACGGCATCAAACAGCGCCTGGTTCTCGCCCGGGTGGCTGGCCGCGCTCATCCAGTTGGCGGAGAGCTTGATGTCGCCGAGCCTGGCGATGGGCGCGGCGGCCAGGTTGGTGATGGTCTCGGCCACCGCCAGCCGGGCGCTGGCCGCCGGATCGATCAGCGCCACCGGCGGCCGCTCGCCCATGGCCATGGCCTCGCCGGCGTGGGTGTCGAAGGTGGCGGTGGTCACCGCCACGTCGGCCACCGGCACCTGCCAGGGGCCGACCATCTGGTCGCGGGCCACCTGGCCGGTGATCGAGCGGTCGCCGATGGTGATCAGGAAGCTCTTGGAGGCCACCGCGGGCAGGCGCAGCACCCGGTCCATGGCCTCGCGCAGGTCCAGGTTGTCGAGCATCACGCCCGGCAGCTCGCGGGTCTCGCGGGTGAACTCGCGCTGCATCCTGGGCGGCTTGCCGAACAGCACGCTCATCGGCAGGTCCACCGGCTGGCTCTCGAAGTGGCCGTCGCGGACCTCCAGGTGGTGGGGCTCGGTGGCCTCGCCGACCACCGCGTAGGGGCAGCGCTCGCGGGCGCACAGGGCGTCGAAGGTGTCGAGGTCCTCCGGGGCCACGGCGAGCACGTAGCGCTCCTGGGCCTCGTTGCACCAGATCTCCAGCGGGCTCATGCCCGGCTCGGCGTTGGGCACCTCGCGCAGCTCGAAGCGCCCGCCGCGCTCGCCGTCCTTGACCAGCTCCGGCAGGGCGTTGGACAGGCCGCCGGCGCCCACGTCGTGGATGAAACGAATGGGATTGTCGTCGCCCAGCGCCCAGCAGCGGTCGATGACCTCCTGGACGCGGCGCTCGATCTCGGGGTTGTCGCGCTGCACCGAGGCGAAGTCCAGGTCGGCGCTGGAGGCGCCGGAGGCCATGGAGGACGCCGCGCCGCCGCCCAGGCCGATCAGCATCGCCGGGCCGCCCATCACGATCAGCTTGCCGCCCACCGGGATCTCGCCCTTCTGGACGTGATCCTCGCGGATGTTGCCGTAGCCGCCGGCGAGCATGATCGGCTTGTGGAAGCCGCGGCGCTCGATGCCGTCGGCGCCCAGGGCGTCCTGCTCGTAGCTGCGGAAGTAGCCGGCCAGGTTGGGGCGGCCGAACTCGTTGTTGAAGGCGGCGCCGCCGATCGGGCCCTCGAGCATGATGTCCAGGGCGCTGACGATGCGCTCGGGCTTGCCGTAGTCGAAGGCCTCCCAGGGCTGAACGAACTCGGGGATGCGCAGGTTGGAGACGGTGAAGCCGGTCAGCCCCGCCTTGGGCTTGCCGCCGATGCCGGTGGCGCCCTCGTCGCGGATCTCGCCGCCGGCGCCGGTGGCCGCCCCGGGGTGCGGGGCGATGGCGGTCGGGTGGTTGTGGGTCTCCACCTTCATCAGGATGTTCACCGGCTCCCGGTGGGTGCCGTAGACGGCACGCTCGGCGGCGGCGCCGGTCAGCGGCGCGGCGAAGAAGCGCCCCGCCTCGGAGCCGCGGATCACCGCGGCGTTGTCGCTGTAGGCGGAGAGGATGTCGTCCGGCGAGGCCTCGAAGGTGTTCTTGATCATCTTGAACAGCGAGTGCGTCTGCGGCTCGCCGTCCACCACCCAGTCGGCGTTGAAGATCTTGTGGCGGCAGTGCTCGGAGTTCGCCTGGGCGAACATCATCAGCTCGACGTCGGTGGGATTGCGCTCGAGGCCCGCGAAGGCCTCGCAGAGGTAGTCGATCTCGTCCTCGGCCAGCGCCAGACCCAGCGCGACGTTGGCCTCCGCCAGGGCCGGGCGGCCGCCGCCGAGGACGTCGACCCGACCCAGCGGCGCCGGCTCGTGGTGGGCGAACAGCCTGGCCGCGTCGGAGGCGTCGAACAGCACCGACTCGGTCATGCGGTCATGCAGCGCGGCGAGCACCGCCTCGAAGGCCTCCTCGGAGAGCTCGCCGGCGAAGCGCACCCGGTAGGCCACGCCCCGCTCCAGGCGGCGGACCTTGGTCAGGCCGCAATTGTGGGCGATATCGGTGGCCTTGGACGACCAGGGCGACTGGGTGCCGATGCGCGGCACCACCAGGAACAGCCGCCCCTCGACGGCGCCGGCCTCGGCCTCGCGGCTCGGGCCGTAGTCCAGCAGCCGCTCGAGCAGGCGGCGCTCCTCGTCGGTCAGCGCCTCCGCATGATCGACGAAGTGCACGTAGTCGGCGTCGAGCGCTTCGACCTGGGGCGCCACGGCGTGCAGAGCGTCCAGCAGCTTGGCATGACGGAAGGCGGATAGGGCGGGCGCGCCACGCAGTTCGAGCATATCCTGGGGCCTCTGAAACAAGCAGAATGCGAAGAAGAAGACGGGGCCGCGGCCGGCGGCAATGAGCGCACATGATACTGGAAAGCGCCGGCCGCGAGAAATCGGCGTGGATGACAGCCGCGGGGCGGCTGGGTAAGGTGACACCACTCATCGCATCCCGACATCGCTATGCTGGCATCCGCGCTTCATCACCTGCGTCGCCGTCGACGCGGCTACGCCGCCCTGTGCGTCACCCTGGCGCTGGGACTCGTCCCCGCGTGGCCGGACCGCTCGCCGGGCCCGGGGCTGGCCGCGGTGCTCGAGCGAGACTTCCTCAGCGTCCAGACCCGCAACACCCCCACCACCTACTACGAGGGCCGCCAGGGGCCCACCGGCTTCGAGTACGAGCTGATGCGGCGCTTCGCCGATCACCTGGGGGTCAGCCTGACCCTGGACGCCGACCACAACATCGCCGAGGTGCTCGAGGCCGTGCGCGCCGAGGGCGACCTGGGCGCCGCCGCCCTGCCCCTGGACCCGACCCTCGACGGCCTGATGTTCAGCCGGCCGATCATGCCGCTGCAGCCGCTGCTGGTGTATCGCCGCGGCCTGCCGCCCCCCGAGGAGGTCGCCGACATGGAGGGGCTGGAGATCGGCACCCTGGCCGGCACGGGGACCGACCGGGTGATGCGCGAGCTGCAGGCCGATCACCCCTGGCTGAGCTGGAAGGAAGCCGACGACATCGAGGTGGCCGCCCTGCTCGGCCAGGTGGCCGAGGGCGACCTGGACGCCGCCGTGGTCTTCGAGCACCAGTTCCGTCTCAACCGGCTGTTCTTCCCCGAGGTGGAGGACGGCTTCCCCCTGGGGCGGCCGCTGTCGCTGGCCTGGGCCTTCCCCGCCGACCAGGGCCTGGGCCTGGTGCGCGAGGCCAACCGCTTCCTGGCCGGGCTCCAGGACAACGGCCTGCTCGAGCGGCTGGGCACGCGCTACTTCGGGCGCGACGACTACCTGGAGTACGTCGGCGCGCGCACCTTCATCGGCCATGTCCACGAGCGCCTGCCGGAGTATGCCGGCCTGTTCCGCGAGGCCGCCCGCCACAGCGGCTTCGACTGGAAGCTGCTGGCCGCGGTGGGCTACCAGGAGTCCCACTGGCAGCCCGAGGCCACCTCGCCCACCGGGGTCCGGGGCCTGATGATGCTGACCAACGCCACCGCCTCGGACCTGAACGTCGACAACCGCCTCGACCCCGCCCAGAGCATCGACGGCGGCGCCCGCTACCTGCGCGAGCTCAAGGAACGCCTGCCGGCGTCGATAACCGGAGAGGATCGCCTGTTCATGGCCCTGGCCGCCTACAACGTGGGGCTCGGCCATCTCTATGACGCCCGGCGCATCGCCGAGATGCGCGGCGGCGATCCCGATGCCTGGGCGGACGTGCGCGAGGCCCTGCCGCTTCTGCAGAAGCGCGAGTGGCACAGCAAGACCCGCTACGGCTATGCCCGGGGAGGCGAGCCGGTGATCTACGTCCGCAACATTCGCCGCTATTACGAGATCCTCGCCTATGTGGACCGCAGCCAGCAGCAGTTCCACCGGCTCAGCGCTCGCCCGCCGGACACCCCGGCGGAGGGCGCCTTCGACCGGGTGCCGCCGAGCGGCTGAGGCCGGCGCATGACCCAGCGCCTGGCCGCCCTGCCCGCCACCGCCGCCGCCCTGCTGCTGCTGGCCCTCGGCCTGGTCGCGGCCGGCACCCCGTCGATCGCCGACGCGGCGGGCTCGGCGCTGATCGGCCTGGTCGCCGTCGGCCAGCTGGTCTGGCACCTGCGCCGGCTGCGCCTGGCGCGGCTGCTGCTCGCCCCGGCCCTGGGCTGGCTGGCGCTGTGCCTGCTCAGCTACCTGCTGCCCGAGCACTGGATCGCCCATGCCACCTGGAACCGCCTCGCCGCGGCCCTGGCCCCGGGCAGCCACGTCAACGACTGGCGCCCGCCGCTGCTGGTGGTGGCGACCCTGACGCTGCTGGCGCTGGGGCCGCTGACCCGCACCCGGGCGAACCTCGGCGCCCCCCTGCTGCTGGCCAGCGCCGCCCTGGGCCTGGCCGGCCAGCTGCTGGAGCACGCCCATGCGCACACCCTGCTGCCCCAGGCCACGGACGGCATCCGCACCACCGCCCTGGCCTGCCTGCTGATCGGCCAGCTGATCGACACCCTGGGCGGCTGGCGCGCCACCCGCGGCAGCGTACGCCGCGCCCTGTGGCCATCGCTGCTGCTGGCCCTCCTGGCGATGGCCTTCTGGCACCACCAGCGCGCCCTGAGCGACCACCAGCTGCGCACCGAGGTCGAGGCCCAGGGGCAGCGGCTGGCCGACCGGCTGTCGGACGAGATCGGCGCCCACCTGGCCGCCATGCAGCGCTTCGCGGCGAGCTGGGAGTGGCACGCCGTCCCCCCTCCCGACGCCCAGTGGCAGCGGCAGGCCGCCCTCTACCACCGGGACTTCGGCTACTTCCTCAACATCGCCTTCATCGATGCCGACAGCCGGATCCGGCGCGTCCACCCGCTGACGGCCCTCAATCGCGGGGTGATCGGCACTCGCCTGTACGAGGCCCAGCCCGCCGGCCGCCAGGCGCTGGGCCACGCGCTGGCCGGCGAGGGCATCGGCAGCACCGAGATCATCGGCCTGCTCCAGGGACAGCCGGGGATCGTCCACTACCTGCCCGTGCGACGCCCCGACGACGGGGACGTGATGGGCGTGGTGGGCATGGTGGTGGGCCTGCAGTCGCTGGCCGACACCCTGTTCCGGCGTGTCGATCCCCGCGCCGTCGCCCTCACCCTGCGCGACGGCGAACGCCTGCTGGCCCACCAGGGGCCCACCGAGCGCCAGGGGCCCTGGCGGCACGCGACCACGCTGACCATCGGCGCGAAGGCGCTGACCCTGACCAGCCGGCCGACGCTCGACGCGCTGCTCGCCCGGCGCTCGCGGCTGCCGGCGATCAGCCTGACGGCGGGCCTGACCCTGGCCTACCTGCTGTACCTGGCGCTGTTCGCGCGCCACCGCATGGTCCTCCAGCACCGCCAGGTGCGACGCTCCAATCGCGAGCTGCGCCGCGAGGTGCGCAGCCGCACCCGGCTGCAGCAGGAGGTCGAGTGGCTCGCCGAGCACGACGAGCTGACCCGCCTGCCCAATCGCCGCCGCTTCCTGCAGGTGCTCGCCGAGCAGGCCGCGACCCGGCCGCTGAGCGTGCTGCTGTGCGATGTCGATCACTTCAAGCTGGTCAACGACCGGCTCGGCCATCTGATGGGGGATCGCTACCTGGCCGAGCTGGGGCGCCAGGGGCAGGCGGTGATCGGCGAGGCGGGCGGGGTCTTCGCGCGCTTCGGCGGCGAGGAGTTCGTCGCCTGCCTGCCGGGCCGGGACGCCGACGCCGCCGCGGCGGTCGCCGAGCGCTTCCGGGCCCGGCTGGCCGGCGCCGGCCTGACCCACGAGGACGGCACGCCGATCACCCTCAGCGTGGGCATCGCCAGCCTCACCGAGGGGCCGCTGGTGGAGGACGAGCTGCTCCAGGCCGCCGACGACGCCCTCTATCGGGCCAAGTCCCGCGGGCGGGATCGGGTCGAGATCGCCCCGCCCCGCGCCCTACCCTGCGCCGGAGCCTGACCGCCGCTCGGCGAAGAAGGCCTTGAGCCGCTTCGAGATCCGGGTGGCCAGCACCCCGCCCTCCACGGCGACCCTGTGGTTGTACCAGGGCTGGGCGAAGAGATTGGCCCGGGACTCGACCATGCCGGTGCGCGGCTCGGCGGCGCCGTAGACCACCCGCGCGAGGCGGGCGTGGATGATCGCCCCGGTGCACATCAGGCAGGGCTCCAGGGTCACGTAGAGGGTGCAGCCGTCGAGCCGGTAGTTGCCCAGGCGGGCCCCGGCGTCGCGCAGGGCGCGGATCTCGGCATGGGCGCTGGGATCGTGGCCGGCGATCGGGGCGTTGAAGCCGGCGCCGACGATCTCGCCGGCGGCATCCACCACCACCGCCCCGACGGGCACCTCGCCGGCCGATGCGGCCCGCTCGGCCTGCTCCAGGGCCCGGTGCATGTAGAACTCGTCGCTGCGCATCGCCGCCGACTCCCGTAGACTGATCACCATGAAACATGCGTATGACGCCGCGGCCCGCTGCCCGGCCGCGGCCCCTGGAGGATACCCGGAATGAGCGCTGCCCTGAACGCCCTGGTGGACCTGCTGGCCCTGGAGCCCCTGGAGGAGAACCTGTTCCGCGGCCGCAGCCAGGACCTGGGGCTGCCCCAGCTGTTCGGCGGCCAGGTCCTGGGGCAGGCCCTGTCCGCCGCCACCCATACCGTGACGGCCGAGCGCCGCGTGCACTCCCTGCACGGCTACTTCCTGCGTCCCGGCGACGCCACCCGACCGGTGGTCTACCAGGTCGACGCGGTGCGCGACGGCCGCAGCTTCACCACCCGGCGCGTCACCGCCATCCAGAAGGGGCGGCCGATCTTCTTCTGCAGCGCCTCCTTCCACGGCGACGAGCCCGGCCCCGAGCACCAGCCGAGCATGCCCGAAGTGGTGGCGCCGGAGGACCTCGACGACGCCAGCCTCGCCATGCGCTTCCCCGGCCACCCCATCGAGTTCCGCCACGTCCACGACCAGGCCGAGCCGGGCCATCCGGCCCGCAAGCGGCTGTGGTTCCGGCTCGCCGGCACCCTGCCCGATGACGCCGCCCTGCATCGCTACCTGCTCGCCTACAGCTCCGACTTCAACCTGCTGACCACCGCCCTGGTGCCCCACGGCATCGCCTTCGGCGACCCCGGCCTGCAGATCGCCAGCCTCGACCACGCCCTGTGGTTCCACCGCGACGTGCGGGTCAACGACTGGCTGCTCTACGACATGGACAGCCCCTGGGCCGGCGGCGGCCGGGCCTTCACCCGAGGCAGCATCTACGACCGCCAGGGGCGGCTGGTGGCCTCCAGCACCCAGGAGGGCCTGACCCGCCGCCGCGACTGACCCCGTGTCGTGTCGCCACCGGGAATTCCGGCGTCGCGGCGGGGATGGTGGCCCTCGACACCCCTCCTACCTTGGACAGTAAGGCGACGGTGCCTCCGGCAGGCCGTCGCCGCGGGCGCCGCGGCGCGCCCGCTCGCACGGGTCAGGGTGGGGCAATGCGAGGGGCCGTCTCCTCGCCACCCTAGAGCCGACACCGGCCATGAACGGGTGAGGAGTGCCGAGCCATGTCCAACCGCGACAACGTCAACTACCAGCAGTCCATCGACCAGGGCGAGCGCCTGGTGCCGGTCAACCTCCGCCAGACCGGCGATCCCGGCATCCAGATGCTGATCTCCAACCGCGTGCGCAAGTCCCCCTACTGGCATCTCTCGGTGGAGGCCGGCTGCTGGAAGGCCACCGTCTACAACCGCATGTACCACCCCCGGGCCTACGTGCGCCCGGAGGACGGCGGCGCCATGGAGGAATACCGCGCGCTGGTCAACGACGTGACCCTGTGGAACGTCGCCGTCGAGCGGCCGATCCGCGTCAAGGGCCCCGACGCCGAGGCCTTCTGCAACTACGTCTGCACCCGCGACGTGACCCGGGTGCCGCCGATGATGGGCCGCTACGTGGTGCTGTGCGACGAGCAGGGCCATGTGCTCAACGACCCGGTGATGCTGCGCGTGGCCGATGACGAGTTCTGGTTCACCATCAGCGATTCCGACCTGGCCTACTGGTTCAAGGGCATCAACCACGGGCTGCGCTACGACGTGAGCATCGACGAGATCGACGTCAGCCCGCTGCAGGTCCAGGGACCCAAGTCCGAGGACCTGATCGCCGATCTGGTCGGCGAGGGCGTGCGCGAGGTGCCCTACTACGGCCTGATGGCGGCGACCATCGAGGGCGTGGAGGTGCTGATCTCCCAGACCGGCTTCTCCGGCGAGAAGGGCTACGAGGTCTACGCCTACGACTCCACCCTCAACGCCGAGACCGTGTGGAACGCCATCCTCGCCAAGGGCGAGAAGTACGGCCTCAAGGTGATCGCCCCGGCCCACCACCGCCGCATCGCCGCCGGCATCCTGTCCTACGGCCAGGACCTGGACCACGAGACCAATCCCTTCCAGTGCAACCTGGGGCACATGGTGCCCAAGGCCAAGGAGGCCGACTACATCGGCCGCGACGCCCTGGAGCGCACCCGCGAGCGGGTCAACGCCGGCGACCCGCCGTTCAGCCACCAGTTGGTCGGCCTGCGGATCGGCGGCCGCCCCATCGAGGACTACGCCCCGGACTTCTGGCTGGTCGGCCACGACGCCGGCAGCGACCCCTGCGGCTGGATCACCTCGCCCTGGTACTCGCCGGAGCTCGGCACCAACATCGCCATGGCCTACGTGCCGGTGAGCGTCGCGGTGATCGGCACCCCGCTGGTGGCCTGGCTGCCCGACGAGTTCCTGGACATCCCCGGCCAGCCGGTGGACGCCGTGGTCTGCGAGATGCCCTTCCGCGCCTCGGTGAACCCCAGTTCCCGGGAACGGGCCAAGGCCGCGGGACGCGACTTCGCCTACTGAGCTCGACGCCCGGGCCGGCGGCCCGGGCGCCCCTTGGCAGCCCGGCGCCCGGGGCTTATGATGCTCGACGCGCCGGTGTAGCTCAGCTGGTAGAGCAACGCACTCGTAATGCGTAGGTCGGTGGTTCGAGTCCACTTACCGGCACCAGAAAGACCAATAGAAACGGCCACTTAGCGAATCTTCGCGGTGGCCGTTTCTCATAGTGTAATGACCCCCTGGTTTCTACACACCCTACGCGGCTAATGCTGGGTGTGCTCGGGGTGCCACATAGTCCAGAGACTGATGTGGCCGCTCGTCGTTGTAGTACCGGATCCAGCGATCGATCACGACCCTGGCTTGCCCCAGCGACTCGAAGCGATGGAGCCAGATGCATTCTTCCTTCAAGGTGCGGAAGAAGCGCTCAACGAGGCCGTTCTGCTCCGGCGTATATGGCGTCGTGAACTCCTGGGTCAGGCCATACGCCTTCACCGTGCTCGTGTAGTGGCGACTGCTGAAGACCAGGCCGTTGTCGGAGCGTAGTGTTAGCGGTTGCTGAACGCGTCCCAGCGCTCCCAACCGATAGATCAGCGCCTCCTCCAGGGCAGCCTCCGCTGTCTTGCTGCTGCCATTGTCCGATAATCGCCAGCCGAGGATCTCTCGCGTACAGCAGTCGATGATCACCGCCAGGCTGGCCCGCCGATCCTTGCCGCACCACACGTGCGTGAGATCGGTGGCCCATCGCTCGTCAGGCCGTGACGCGACGGACGGAAGGCTCTTGGCACGCGGTCGAAAGCCTTGTGGCCGCTTGCGTACCTGCCAGCCTTTGAGCTGCAGGATGCGCTGGATCGGCTTGCGGTTCTCCCCCAGGACGCACGCCAGGCGCCGATAGCCGTAGGTGGGGAACCGCTCCAGGGCCAGTTTCACCCGCGCCGCCAAGTCGGCATTGATAACACGCTGCCGCGCCTTGGGCCGGTAGTACAGGCTTCGCCGGGGGAATCCCAGCCAACGACAGAGTTTGACGAGTGATACCACATGGCCTTCCTCGGCCAGTTGCGCCTGCAGCGACCTTACGAGTTCTCGTCCTCGTCGAGCAGGCGGCGCCACTTTTTTAGCGCATAGATCTGCAGATGGGCCTCGCCCAGTGCCTCCTTGGTCTCCCGGAGCTCAGACTCGTACTGCTCACGGATGTCCTTGGGGCGGGCCTTGAACCCGTTTTCCATGCTGCGCTGGGCCTCATCGATCCAGCCCTCGACCTCGGAGACGGTGAGGTCGTGCTGGCGGGCCACCTCAGCGGCCGTGGTCTTGCCCTTGAAAATGTCCATGACCACGGCCGCCTTGCGCTTGGCGGTCCATCGCTTGATCGGGTTGTCGTCGCTCATCCTGTCCTCCTGATGGCTGCACTATACCCTGTGCAGCTATGGAGGGGGTCACTTCAATAGCAGGTTGCGATGGCTGACTATGTGGAAGCGTCTGTAATGCCTCCCCCCTGATTGCTGCACACCCTACGCGGCTAATGCTGGGTTTGCAGCAATCAGGGGTCATTACAGGGTGGCCGCGGCTTTTAACTGCCAACTTCCTAAAACGTCTGGTTAACAGAAGGTAAAAATCTATTTTTGCAAAGCTTACAAAATACCAAACATACCTCCCGAAAAATCACTAAACATAGAAGAACCCATCTTAAAAATAAAAAACAATGCTGCAAAAAACGTCATACCCATAAAAACAACTTCCACGTAAAATTTTCTCTTTTTCTCATTACCAATGTTTTTGCCGGCCAACTGGAGGCAGCGCGCTGTTACAATCGCCACCATTCCGGCCAACATCAACACTTTAGACAACCCACCATGTAAGACGCCAAAGGAAAAAGAATAAGCGCCACATGCATAAACCGGGATTGAAAAAAAACCGCCGCGATGTAAGATCGCATCCCCAAGCACCTTGAAACGATTGACCTCATAAATTTTTAAAGATAAATACTTAACACCAATAACCAATATAAAGAAAAGAAAAACCACACCTGCAAGGTCAACAATCCGAGCATCTATTTCACTGCCTCCGCAACCAGTCAGCAAAAAAGGAATAGAGGAGAAAACCACTTTCTTCACTTTTCTTTCCTTGAGAAAAAAGTCTTTATCCTCTCTGCAAAAGGGAGCAGGAAGGTGCTTATTATTACAGCAAAGCCAATTCCGACCCCAAGGCTAAAAAACGTCCCATCGCCAAGCTGGTAGCCAAAAAAGCCACCTATAATTGCTGAAACCCCCATCGCAATTATAACCACGACAGGAATAAAACCCCGTTGCCTTGAAAACCTCATCATAACACCAATTTACCTCTTATTTTCCTATACTTACATCCATATCACTATTATTTCGTCCAAAAAAACAGAACTTTAGCGAACGGATCGCCAGATCCCTCCCTACTGCTGCCGCTCAGAACAGACAGCGCTTGAAGGTATCGGCAGGCACCAGCACTGCTTTAGAAAGGCTCAATATATTACCGATAAGGGCGGATCCCTCAAGCTGGTGGGCCACCTCACGGAACCGCTCTCCGTGCCAGCAGGGTGCCCGCCGGCGGGTTGGCGCGGAAATGCGCCTCCAGGCCGGTGAAGATCGCCTCGGCCAGGGCGTCCTGGTGGCCGGCGCTCTTCAGGCGCCGCTCCTCGCCGGGGTTGGAGATGAAGCCGGTCTCGACCAGCAGCGAGGGGATGTCCGGTGACTTGAGCACCACGAAGGCGGCCTGCTCCACCCGCCGCTTGTGCAGGTCATTGGTGCGCGCCAGGTGCTCCAGGATGCGCTCCCCGGCGGCCAGCGACTGGTTGAGCGTGGCGTTCATCGACAGGTCGAGCAGGGCGCTGCGGGTCGCCATGTCCTGCTCGGCCAGGGCGATGAAGGCCTCGTCGTCGGCGATCACCGCCCGGTTCTCGCTGTTGGCCAGCCAGCGGGCGGATTCCGAGGTGGCCCCGCGAGTGGAGAGCGCGTAGACCGAGCTGCCATGGGGCCCCGGCCGGGCCACGGCGTCGGCGTGGATGGAGACGAAGAAGTCGACGCGATGCTCCCGGGCGATGGCCGTGCGCCGCCGCAGCCCCACGTAGACGTCGCGATCCCGGGTCAGCACCGCGCGGAACCCCGGGGCATCGTTGACGCGTCGCGCCAGCCGCCGCGCCAGGGCCAGCACCACGTCCTTCTCGTGGGTGCCGCTGGGGCCCACGGCGCCGGGATCCTTGCCGCCGTGACCGGCATCGATGGCGATCACGATGTCGCGCCCGGAGGGCCTGGCCGGCGTCGCCGGGGCGCTCGCGGCCGGCGACGGGGCCTCGGCCGCGGGCCCGCTCATGTCGATCACCAGGCGGTGGCCCTGGAGGCCCGCCGGGGCCAGCGCATGGTGCTCGACGCTCACCGGCCCGGCGAGGTCCAGCACCACGCGGGTGCCCTCGCCGCGCGCCCCGGTACGGATCCCGGTGATCGGGCTGCCGTCCAGGGCCGCATCGGCCAGCGAGCCGGCGAGCCGGCCGCGGGGCAGGTCGATGACCAGCCGATCCGGGCCGTCCAGCGAGAAGATCTTGGGCTGCATGGCCTCGGAGACATCGAGCACCACCCGGGTCTCGTCCCCCGCGGCGCGCAGCCGCAGGTCCTGGATCTCGCCGCCCAGGGCCGCGCCGGCCAGGACCAGCCCGCCCGCCAGCAGCCCGCTCAGCCAGCGGCCGATTGCCGTCTTGCCCTCGTTGCCCACCTGCGCCTTCCTCCGCGTCGATCCCGACGGTTATCGGCCGGCTCGGGGCCGGCTTGAATCGGCGCGCCGTGACGACAGCGGGTGATGCAGCAGCAGGTGGGCGACGCCGCCGATCACCACCCCCCAGAAGGCGGCGCCCAGCCCCAGGAAGCTGACGCCGGAGGCCGTGGCGAGGAAGGTGATCACCGAGGCCTCCAGGTGCTCGCGCTCGGCGGCGAAGGCGCGGATGTTGCTGGCGATGGCGCCGACCAGCGCGAGGCCGGCCAGCACCGCGATGAAGGTGTCGGGCAGCGAGGTGAACAGCAGCACGATGCTGCCGGCGAAGCAGGCCCCGACCAGGTAGAAGCCGCCGCAGGCGACCCCGGCCAGGTAGCGCCGCTTCGGGTCGGGATGGGCCTCCTCGCCGGTGCAGATCGCCGCGGTGATGGCGGCGATCACCGTGGTGATGCCGCCGAACCAGGCGGTGAACAGCGAGATCAGCCCGGTCACGGCGACGATCGGCCGGGCCGGGGTGCGATAGCCGGCGGCACGCAGGATCGCCATGCCCGGCAGGAACTGTCCGGTCAGGCTGACCAGCACCAGCGGTATCGCCAGGCTGAGCGTCGTGTCCCAGCGCCACTCCGGATGGATCAGCCGGGGCGTGGCCGTCTCCAGCGCCACGCCTTCGAGGCTCGCCCCCTCCAGCCCCACCGCCAGGGCGATGCCGACGATCAGCAGCACCACCAGGCAGTAGCGGGGCGTCAGGCGCCGGAACACCAGGTAGGTCAGCAGCATGCCGAGCACCAGCCCCGGCACCGCGGGCAGCGCGGTGAAGACGCCGACGCCGAACTGGAAGAGGATGCCCGCCATCATGGCGCTGGCGATGCCCGGCGGGATGGCCCGGATGATGCGGTCGAAGGAACCGGTCACGCCGATCACCAGGATCACCGCCGCCGCCACCAGGTAGGCGCCCACCGCCTCGTTCAGTGACAGCTCCGGGAACAGCGTGACCAAAAGCGCGGTGCCCGGCGCCGACCAGGCGGTGATCACCGGCACCCTGAGCCACAGGCTGAGCCCGATCCCCGAGACGGCGGCGCCGAGGGAGATCGCCCAGACCCAGGAAGTCAGCATGGCGTCCGAGATACCGGCGCTCTGCCCGGCCTGGAAGACGATGGCCAGCGGTCCGGCATAGGACACCAGCACCGCGACGAAGCCGGCGACGATGGCGGGAATGAGGCCGTCCGTATGGCGTGACATGCAAGGCATCCTCGAGCGGGGGCGGCCCCCGAGCCTAGCATCCGAGGCCCCCGCCCGGCTCAACGCAGCTTGACGCGCATCAGCTCGTCCCAGCGGGTGGTATAGCGTGCGGTGAGCCGCTCGCAGCGCAACGGCCAGGCGGCGTGGCGCCCGGGCAGGCCGAAGCGCACGGTATCGCGGCCCATCCGGCCGTTGAGCGCATCCAGGGCACCCATCAGCCGCTGCCCGCGGCGGCGCCCGGCCTCGTCGCCGGGCGCCAGCAGGGACAGCTGATGGCGCTCGGCATCCACCAGGTCCAGCAGCATCACCCCGCACTTCTGGTAGCGTACGCCCTCGAGGAAGATCGCCGACAGCCCGCGCCCGGCGGCGCCCAGCAGCTCGCGGGTATCGGCGCTGGGCCCGGGCAGCGGCACCACCACGCTGTTGCGGTACTGGCGCTCGCCGAGGCGGTGCGGGTCGCTGCGCACGAACACCAGCACGGCCCGCGCCAGGCTGCCCTGGCGCCGCAGCTTCTCGGCGGCCCGGGCCGCGTGCTGGCGAAGCGCCGCCCGGAGCTCGTCGAGCGAGCCGGTCAGCCGGCCGAAGGAGCGCGACACCATGATCCGCTGGCGCGGCTCGCCCAGGTCCTCGTGGCCGATCGCCGGACGCCCGCGCAGCTCCCAGACGACCCGCTCCAGCACCACCGAGAAGGTGCGACGAACCTGCTTGGGGTCGGCCTGGCGCAGCTGCCAGGCGGTATGGATATCCTGCAGGGCCAGCCGCTCGGCGCTGCGCCGGGCCACGCCCCAGAGCTCGTGCACCGGCAGCGCCTCGAGCACCCGGCGCGTCTCGGGGCCCTCGGCCGCCAGCCGGCAGACGCCGTCGCGCCCGGGCTGGCGCTTGGCGACGCGGTTGGCGGTCTTGGCCAGCACCCGGGTGGGGGCCAGCCCCACGCAGGTCGGGATGCCGGTATCCCGGCGCACCGTCTCGCGCAGCTCGCGGGCCTGGGCCTCCGCCGCGCCGGGCGTGTCGTCGTCGAGGCCGACGAAGCTCTCGTCGATGGAGTAGGCCTCCACGTCCGGCGAGAAGTCGCCCAGCACCCGGTTGACCCGCCGGCTCATGTCGCCGTAGAGCGCATAGTTGCTGGACAGCAGCGTCGCGCGGCGCCGCACCGCGGGGGGCAGCAGGTGCAGGGGCGTGCCCATGGCCACGCCCAGCGCCTTGAGCTCCGCCGAACGCGCCACCACGCAGCCGTCGTTGTTGGACAGCACGCCCACCGGCCGGCCTTCCAGCCGCGGATCGAAGACCCGCTCGCAGCTGACGTAGAAGTCGTTGCTGTCGACCAGGGCGATCACGACGACGCCCCCGGCAGGGCATGCAGCACATGGGTCACCACGCCCCATACCTGGCACTCCCGGCCCGCCAGGGGGATGGGCGCGAAGCGCGGGTTGCTGGCCTCCAGCACCGGCCGGCCCCCGCGTCGGACCAGCCGCTTGACGGTCGGCTCGCCGTCCACGGCGATGATCACCACGCGGCCGGGGCACGGCTCCAGGCTGCGATCCACCACCAGCAGATCGCCGTCGTGGATGCCGTCGCCGAGCATGGAATCGCCCTCGGCGCGCACGAAGTAGGTGGACGCCGGACGGCGCACCACGTGGGCATGCAGGTCGAGCTCCACGTCCAGGTGATCGTCGGCGGGGCTGGGGAAGCCGGCCCGCACCCGGCAGCCCAGCAGCGGCTGGCCCGAACCGGCCGGCGCCGGCCTGGCGCGGGCCGGCAGGCGAGCGAGAGACGGCCGCGGCGACGACATGGCATCCTCCTCGAAAACTGTATTTATACACAGTATCCGACAGCCTCGCCCGGGTGACAAGTCGCCCGGGGCCCGCCGGGGCGTCACTTGACGCCCGCGCCGGGGCCTACCTATACCCAGATAGCCCCTCCGCCTCCCGCCACGGACGCGGAGCCCACGTCACAGCCAGCGGCAGCCGCCGGCGCCGGGCCGACCATGGAGAGCGCCCCGACACGCCCGAGCGGCCCGCGAGGAGTCCGACATGGCGCCTGCTTCCGACCGCGATTCCGCCGCTCGCCGCGATCGCATCAACCCGGTGGTGTTCTACGGCTCGGCCATCGGCATCGTCGCCTTCGCCCTCTGGACCATGGCCTTCACCGAGGCCGCCGGCGCGGTCATCAACACCGTGCTGGCCTGGATCTCGGACAGCTTCGGCTGGTTCTACTTCCTCGCCGTGGTCGCCTACCTGGTGTTCGTGATCGTCATCGGCGCCTCCCGCTACGGCAAGGTCCGGCTGGGCCCCGCCCACTCGACGCCGGATTTCAACGTGGTCACCTGGGCGGCCATGCTGTTCTCCGCCGGCATCGGCATCGACCTGCTGTTCTTCTGCATCGCCGAGCCGGTCACCCAGTTCCTGGCGCCGCCCACGGGCGAGGCCGGCACCGCCGAGGCGGCGCGCCACGCCATGGAGCTGACCTTCCTGCACTGGGGCATCTCCGGCTGGGGCATCTACACCCTGGTGGGCATGTCGCTGGCCTTCTTCAGCTATCGCCACGGCCTGCCGCTGACCATCCGCTCGGCGCTCTATCCGATCTTCGGGCGCCGCATCCAGGGCCCCATCGGCCACGGGGTCGACATCGCCGCGGTGCTGGGCACCGTGTTCGGCATCGCCACCAGCCTGGGCATCGGCATCATCCAGCTCAACTTCGGGCTGCACTACATGTTCGGCGTGCCGGAGAACACCCTGACCCAGGCGGCGCTGGCCATCCTGATCGTGATCTTCTCGGCGATCTCGGCGGTGACCGGGGTCGACAAGGGCATCCGCCGCCTGTCCGAGTTCAACATGCTGCTGGCGCTGCTGCTGATGCTGTTCGTGCTGTTCAGCGGCCAGACCCTGTTCCTGCTCAATGCCCTGGTGATGAACGTCGGCGACTACCTGACCCACTTCATCGGCCTGTCCTTCAACACCTACGCCTTCGATCCGCCCACCGACTGGCTGAACGCCTGGACGGTGTTCTTCTGGGCCTGGTGGATCGCCTGGGGGCCCTTCGTGGGCCTGTTCCTGGCGCGCATCTCGCGGGGGCGCACCATCCGCCAGTTCGTCGCCGGCACCCTGATCCTGCCGCTGACCTTCATGATGGCCTGGATGTCGATCATGGGGAACAGCGCCATCGACCTGGTGATGAACGACACGGCCAGCATCGCCGGCTTCGGCGAGCAGGCCATGAACAACCCCGGCTCGGCCATCTATCTCTTCCTGCAGAGCTATCCCTGGGTGGGGCTGACCACGGTGGTCACCACCATCCTGGCCATCGTGTTCTTCGTGACCTCCGGCGACTCGGGCTCGCTGGTGCTCTCCAACCTGACCTCGGTGCTCACCGACCCCAACCACGACGCCCCCTCCTGGATGCGCATCCTGTGGGCCGCCATCATCGGCGTCCTGACCCTGGCGCTGCTGATGGCCGGCGGCCTCGGGGCCCTGCAGAGCACGGTGGTGATCATGGGGCTGCCCTTCGCCTTCGTGCTCTTCCTGATGTGCATCGGGCTGTTCAAGGCCCTCAAGGTCGAGGGGCTCAAGGAGGACAGCCTGCGCGGCAGCATCGCCGGCCATCTCTCCGGCCGCCTGCCCGGCGAGGGCAGCGGCCACCACTGGCGGCGGCGGCTGTCCCGGGCCATGCAGTTCCCCGGCCACGAGCAGGCGCGGCGCTTCCTCGACGAGACCGTGCGCCCGGCCATGGAGGAGATCCGCGAGGTGCTCGGCGAGCAGGGCGTCAGCGCCGCCCTCGTCGAGGGCGAGGCCGAACACCTGGAGCTCAACGTCGACCTCGGCGGCGAGCCGAACTTCACCTACCAGGTCTGGCCCCATCGCTGCGCCATGCCCGCCTTCTCGATCCGCGCCACCCATGCCGGCACCCACTACTACCGCCTGCAGGTGCATATCGGCGAGGGCGGCCAGGACTACGACATCTACGGCTACACCCGGGAGCAGGTCATCGCCGACATCCTCGACCAGTACGAGCGCCACCTGTTCTTCCTGCACACCCAGCGGGAGCTGCCCGGCGGCGAGGCCATCATGCCGGACACCCCCGCCGCGGGCGGCGACTGACCACGAGACGAGGAGCGACGCCATGAACGATGCCACCTTCGACCGGGTCGCGGACTACGTGATCGTCGGCTCGGGCTCGGCCGGCTCGGTGCTGGCCGACCGGCTGAGCGAGGACGGCCAGCATCAGGTGCTGGTGCTGGAATTCGGCGGCAAGGACAACTCCATCTACATCCAGATGCCCATCGCCTTCTCGATCCCGCTCAACAAGCCGCGCTTCGACTGGGAGCTGTACACCGAGCCGGAGCCCGGCCTCGGCGGCCGGCGCATCCACCAGGCCCGCGGCAAGGTGATCGGCGGCTCCTCCTCGATCAACGGCATGGCGTACGTGCGCGGCTGCGCCGGCGACTTCGACGAATGGGCCGAGCGCGGCGCCGAGGGCTGGAGCTACGCCGAGGTGCTGCCCTACTTCAGGCGCGCCGAGGACTGCCTCTACGGCGAGGACGACTATCGCGCCAGCGGCGGCCCGCTGGGGGTGTGCAACGGCAACGACATGGCCAACCCCCTGTACCGGGCCTTCATCGAGGCCGGCCGCCAGGCCGGCTACGGCGAGACCGCCGACTACAACGGCTATCGCCAGGAAGGCTTCTGCCGCATGGACATGACGGTGCGCGACGGGGTGCGCTGCTCCACCGCCAACGCCTACCTCAAGCCGGCGCTCGCGCGCGACAACCTGGCACTCGAGATGCACGCCCTGACCACCCGGGTGCTGATGGACGGCAAGCGCGCGGTGGGCGTCGAATACCGCCAGCGGGGCAAGACCGTGCGGGTGCGGGCGCGGCGCGAGGTGATCCTCTCGGCCAGCGCCTTCAACTCGCCCAAGCTGCTGATGCTGTCGGGCATCGGCCCCGCCGAGCACCTCCGCGAGCACGGCATCGAGGTGGTCCACGACCTGCCCGGCGTGGGCGAGAACCTCCACGACCACCTGGAGGTCTGGGTCCAGCAGAGCTGCACGCAGAAGATCACCCTCAACGGCTGGCTCAACCCGCTGGCCCGGCTGTGGATCGGCGCGCGCTGGTTCTTCTTCAAGCGAGGCCTGGGCGCCAGCAACCAGTTCGAATCCAACGGCTACATCCGCAGCCGCGAGGGGCTGCGCTATCCCGACATCCAGTACCACTTCCTGGCCGGCGCCATCGCCTACGACGGCTCCAGCGCCGCCGAGGGCCACGGCTTCCAGGTCCACCTGGGGGCCAACAAGCCGCGCAGCCGCGGCCAGCTGCGCCTGACCTCCGCCGACCCCGCGGCGCCGCCGTCGATGCGCTTCAACTACCTGCAGGAGGAGGCCGACAAGGAGGACTATCGCCGGGCCCTGCGCCTGACCCGGGAGATCTTCGCCCAGCCCGCCTTCGACCCCTACCGCGGCGAGGAGCTCTCCCCCGGCCCCGGCGTGCAGAGCGACGCCGAGATCGACGCCTGGGTGGCCGAGACCGCCGAGACCGCCTACCACCCCTGCGGCTCCTGCCGGATGGGCACCGACGCCATGGCCGTGGTCGATCCCCAGTGCCGGGTCCACGGCATCGAGGGGCTGAGGGTGATCGACTCCTCGATCATGCCCAGCGTCACCAACGGCAACATCAACGCGCCGACCATCATGATCGGCGAGAAGGGCGCGGACCACGTGCTCGGCCGCGACCCGCTGCCGCCCTCCACGGCGCCGGCCTTCTCGCTGGAGGCCTGGCAGGTCAAGCAGCGCGAGGCCCCGCCCGAGCGAACGCCGGACTGAGGGCGCCCGGCCTGCCGGCCGCCGACGCCTCGACAGCGGCCAGACGGGGCGCCAGACTCGAGATGTCGATCGCGGACGAGGGAGCGCGCGGGACATGGACGAAGTGACCACCCAGTTCCTCACCGGCAACGAGGCCGCCCTGCGGCTGACCGTGGCGCTGCTGCTCGGCGCGCTGATCGGCATCGAGCGCGGCTGGGTGGCCCGTGAGAAGAAGGCCGGGGAGCGCATCGCCGGGATCCGCACCCATGCCCTGGTGGGCCTGCTCGGCGGCCTCGCCGCGCTGCTCTCCGAGGCCGTCAGCGAGTGGGCCTTTCCCTTGCTGCTGCTGGCCGTGGCCGGGATTTCCCTGGTCGCCCAGCGCGCGCGCATGCCCCACAGCCGGGACTACAGCATCACCAGCCTGATCGGCTTGCTGCTGACCTTCTGCTTCGGCGCCGTGGCGGTGGCCGTCGACCTGGCCCTGGCCGCCGCCTGCGCGGTGGTGACGGCGCTGATCCTCGACAACAAGCGCGAGATCCACGGCCTGCTCAACAAGCTGCAGGCCCACGAGATGGACGCCGGCCTCAAGCTGCTGCTGATCACGGTGGTGATGCTGCCGCTGCTGCCCGACCGCGGCCTGGGGCCCGGCGACGCCCTGAACCCCCACGAGATCTGGTGGATGGTGGTGCTGATCGCCTCCATCTCCTTCATCGGCTACTTCGCCATGCGCCTGGGCGGCGCCGAGAAGGGCATCCTGTTCACCAGCCTGTTCGCCGGGCTCAGCTCCTCCACCGCCCTGACCCTGCACTTCGCCCGCCTGTCGCGGCAGAACCGCGAGCTCTCGCCGCTGCTGGCGTCCGGCATCCTGATCGCCTGCGGCACCATGTTCCCGCGCATCCTGCTCTACTGCCTGGTGATCCAGCCCGCCCTGCTGCCCCGGCTGGTCCTGCCGATCGGCGTGATGGGCGTGCTGCTCTACGTGCCGGCCCTGGTCATCTGGCGCGGCCATCGCCGGGACACCAAGGTGGACCGCCCCGAGCGCCACCAGAACCCCCTGGAGCTGCGCATGGCCCTGCTGTTCGGGGTGCTGCTGGCGGTGATCATGGTGCTCGGCCAATGGCTCAAGGAGTGGCTGGGCGATGCCGGCATCTACCTGCTGGCGGCCTCGTCCGGCGTGGCCGACGTGGATGCCATCACCCTGTCGCTGACCCGCATGTCCCAGGGCACCATCGACCTGTCAACGGCGGTGCTCGGGATCATCATCGCCGCCTCGGTGAACAACGCCATCAAGGCCGCCATGGCGGCCGGCCTGGGTGGGGCGGGGCTGGGGCGGCGCGTCGCCCTGCCCATGGCGCTGTCGCTGCTGGCGGGCCTGGGGCTGGCCTGGGGGCTGTCCGGCTGACGCCGGCTACATGGCGACCTCGGCCGGCTCGACCAGCCGGGCGAAGACGCCGTAGGCCAGCTGCATGACCTCGTGATGGTTGCCGGCGTTGAAGGCGATCATGTCGGCCTCGGCCAGGTGCGGCGAGACAAACACCTCCAGCTCGAAGAGGTTGCCGAAGGGCGGCATGGCGCCGGGCTCGCAGTCGGGAAAGCGGCGGCTGAAGTCGTCTTCCGGCACCAGGTCGACGGCGCCGGCGCCCACGGACTGGGCCAGCCGCGGCAGGTCCACGCGATCGGTGGCCGGCAGCACCACCAGGGCGAGGCGGCCGTCGATGTCGACCATCACGCTCTTGGCGAAGTGGCGACCGGGCACGTGGGCGGCCTCGGCGATCTCCTGGGCGGTGTAGGCCGGGGAATGCTGCTGGATGACATATTTCACGCCGTTCTCGTCGAGAAAGCGCTTCACGCGTTCCATGGACATGGGGGCACCCTCCGAGGATGGTTCAAGGGCCGGAACCCCGGGAAGCGGCGGGCTCCTGAAAAAAGCCTAGCAGCCTTTTCCGCGCCCGCGCCGCCCCGCCCGGCCGTCGCCGAAGCGCCGGGCCACCAGGCTCGCCAGGTCGTCCTCGCAGTCCGCCCCGGGCGCCCGGGCCTCGTCGCCGTCGCGGTACTTGCCGGTACGCACCAGGCAGGCCTCCAGGCCCAGCGCCCGGGCGGCGGCCACGTCGCACTCGACGTCGTCGCCGACCATCAGCGCCTCTTCCGGCGACACCTCGGCGTCGGCCAGCACGGCGCGGAAGAACCCCTCGGCGGGCTTGCCGAGCACCACCGCCTCGATGCCGGCCGCATATTCCAGGGCCCGCACGAAGGGCCCCGCATCCAGATGCAGCGCGCCGTCACGGCGAAAGTAGCGGTTGGTGCCCACCGTCAGCAGCGGCGCGCCGCGCTGCAGCAGCTGGAAGGCGGCGTCCAGGCGGTCATAGTCGAGTCGCTCCGCGGCATCGCCGAGCACCACGGCATCGGGGGCGTCGCTCGCCAGGTCGGCGAACTCGGGGTCGAGGTCGGCATGGATCAGCAGGTAGGGCCGCAGGCCATGGCGACGCAGGTGCGCCTTGATCGCCGCCGGTGCGGTGAAGATCTGCGCCGGCTCCACCGCGAAGCCCAGCTCGCGCAATTCGGCGTGGACCCGCTCGCCGGTCTTGCGCGAGGTATTGGTGACGAAGCGCAGTGCCAGCCCTGCCGCCTGCAGCCGGGCCACCGCCTCGACGGCCCCGGGCAGGGCTCGGCCGTCTTCATGGAGCACGCCGCCGATATCGAGCAGTACCGCCTTGAGCATGAGGCACCTCCGCCGCCGTCAGCGACGGCGTCGGGCGCGTCGACGCCGCCGGTTCTCTCCGGGCCGCCCATGCGGGCGGGCTCGGACATCAGGATAGCGAATGCCGCGCGAGGCGTAGCCCCCGCTTCAGCCGGACGCCGCCGCCTCGCCCCGCGACAGCCAGGCCTCCGCCAGCCAGCACCCGGCGCGCAGGATCTCGTCGTCGCGGGTGCCGGCATAGCCCAGCACCAGCCCCGGCCGCCCCGGCGCCTCGAGATAGTGGCTCGACAACGGCGACAGGGTGATGCCATGGGCCGCGCCGCGCTCAACCAGGGTCGCCTCGAGGTCGAGATCGTCCAGCCAGGCCACCAGGTGCATGCCGGCCTGCCCCTCCGACAGCGTGAGCCCCCGCGCCACGGCCGGCGCCAGCGCACGGCGCAGCAGCGCCTGGCGCCGCCGGTAGCAGTCGCGCATCCGGCGCACGTGCCGCGCGAAGTGGCCGGCGGCGATGAACTCGGCCAGCGCCGCCTGGACCGGGTACTGCGCCTCGCGATGCAGGCGGGCATTGGCGCGCCGGAAGGGCTCCACCAGCGCCTCGGGCAGCACCAGGTAGCCGAGCCGCAGCCCCGGATACAGCACCTTGCTGAGGGTGCCGACATAGATCACCCGCGCCGCCTCGGCGAGCCCCTGGAGGGCGGCGACGGGACGCTGGCCGTAGCGGAATTCGCTGTCGTAGTCGTCCTCCACGATCCAGGCGCCGTGTCGCTCGGCCGCCTCGAGCAGCGCCAGGCGACGGGCGAGGCTCATGGTCACGCCACTGGGATACTGGTGGGAGGGCGTCACGTAGATCAGCCGTGGGGCGGCGTGGCCGGCCGGCACGCGTCCGGGATCCAGGCCCTCGCCGTCCACGGGGACCGGCACCGCCTCCAGGCCGGCGGCATCGAAGCAGGCCCGGGCGCCGCCGTAGCCGGGCTCCTCCATCCACACCGCGTCGCCGGGGTCGCCCAGCAGCCGCGCGACCAGCTCGAAGCCCTGCTGGGCGCCCTGCACCACCAGCACCTGTTCCGGCCGGCAGCGCACCGAGCGCGACAGCCGCAGGTAGTCGCACAGCGCCTCGCGCAGCGCCGCCACGCCGCCCTCGGCGCGGTAGTCCAGCCAGGCCTCGGGCAGGCGCCGCTGGTGACGCCTGAGCAGCCGCTGCCAGAGCTCGCGAGGAAAGCGGTCGAGGGCGGGCACCCCCGGCGGGAAGGCCTCGTGATGCCCCTGCGACGCGCCACAGGCGCGCAGCAGGCGCTCGCCCCGCGCCGACAGCGAGACCGACGCGGCCTTCTCCGGAGAAGCCTCCGGAGGCGTCTCGACGCCGCCGAACGGCAGGTCGGCGACGAAGGTGCCGGCGCCGGGGCGGGTCAGCAGGAAGCCCTCGGCGACCAGCTGATCGATGGCGTCCAGCACCGTGTTGCGCCCCACCCCCAGCTCCCGGGCCAGGCGGCGCGACGACGGCAGGCGGCTGCCGCTGGCCAGGCGTCCCGCCTGGATCCAGGCCCGCAGCGCCCGGTACAGGCGGCGCGTCAGCGGCAGCGCGGAGGGCTCGCTCAACTCGATGCCCAGCGCCTCGCCGAGCCAGTCGGCATGTGCGACGGCAACCGGTTCCATGATTTTCCTCGAGACTGGTCCTTATCAGGGAACCACTATGCCGACAGACTCCGGGACTGTCATCGCCGATCCGCCCAGGGAGGTCACCATGCCCATCCGCCATGCCCGGCTCGCCGACATCGAGCCTCTCGGCGCGCTGCTCGACGGCTACCGCGTCTTCTACGCCCAGGCCAGCGACCCGCACGCCGCCCGCCGCTTCGTGGCCCGGCGCCTGGAACAGGGTGACTCCCACCTGCTGGTGCACGAGGACGACGACTTGTTGACGGGCTTCGTCCAGTGCTACCCGCTGTTCAGCACCGTGCGGCTGGCCCGGCAGTGGCGGCTCAACGACCTCTTCGTGGCGCCCGAGGCCCGCGACCGGGGCATCGGCCGCGCCCTGATGCGGGCCGCCGCCGACCAGGCCCGGGCCGAAGGCGTCCACCAGTTGACGCTGGCCACCGGCGCCGACAACCGGGTCGCCCAGGCCCTCTACGAATCGGAGGGCTGGCGGCGCAACGAGGCCTTCCATCACTACGCCCTGAGCCTCGATGGCGGGAGGCGCCATGCACCGTCCGCATGACACCCGAATGTCGCTTGCCGAGGCCCAGGCGCTGATCGACGCCCACGGCTTCGCGACGCTCACCGATGACCGCCTGCGGGTCAGCCATCTGCCCCTGGTGCTGGCCCGCGACGAAGGCCCGCTGGGCAGCCTCTACGGCCACTTCGCCCGCGCCAACCCCCACTGGCACGGGCTGGAGGGCCGGCGGGTGCTGGCCGTCTTCCAGGGGCCCCACGCCTACGTCTCCCCGCGCTGGTATGTCACTCGGCCGGCGGTGCCGACCTGGCACTATGTCGCCGTCCACGCGCGCGGCGTCCTCGAGCGGCTCGACGATGCCGCCACCCTGGCGTCCATGGAGGCGCTGGTGGCCCACCATGAGCCCGGCCTGCGGGAGGACACGGCGCTCGGCGACGCGGCCTACCGCCGCCGGTTGCTGGCGGGGGTCGTCGGCTTCCGCATCCGCCTGGACGACCTGCAGGGCAAGGCCAAGCTCGGCCTGCACCGCTCGAGCGCCGATCAGGCCGGCGTACTGGCCGGGCTGGACGCCAGCGGCGATCCGCTGGCCCGGCGGCTCGGGCGCTATACGCGACGCTGCCTCGAGGACATGCCCGGCTCGGAGGGAGAGGAGGCCTGTCGGTAGCGCCGGCGCCGTGGCGACGAGGCGTGGCTCAGGAGTCCGAGGCCGAGACGGACGGCGCCGCCTCGGCCTCGCCGTCGCACTCGAGCCCCAGGAAGCCGCCGGACTGACGCCGCCACAGCGCCGCGTAGAGGCCGTCGCGGGCCAGCAGCTCGCGGTGGCTGCCGACCTCGACGATGCGCCCCTCGTCGACCACCACCAGCCGGTCGAGCATGGCGATGGTCGACAGCCGGTGGGCGATGGCGATCACCGTCTTGCCCGCCATCAGCGCGTAGAGCTGCTCCTGGATGGCCGCCTCGACCTCGGAGTCCAGCGCCGAGGTGGCCTCGTCGAGCACCAGGATCGGCGCGTTCTTGAGCAGCACCCGAGCGATGGCGATGCGCTGGCGCTGGCCGCCGGAGAGCTTCACGCCGCGCTCGCCGACGTGGGCGTCCAGGCCGCGCCGCCCCTGAGGATCGACCAGCTCGTCGAGGAAGGTGTCGGCATGGGCCTGGCGCACCACCCGCATGATCGCCTCGTCGTCGGCCTCTGGGCTGCCGTAGCGGATGTTGTCACGCACCGAGCGGTGCAGCAGCGAGGTGTCCTGGGTGACCATGCCGATGTGGCGGCGCAGCGACTCCTGGGTGACGCCGGCGATGTCCTGGCCGTCGATCAGGATGCGCCCGCCCTGCAGGTCATAGAAGCGCAGCAGCAGGTTGGCGAGCGTCGACTTGCCGGCCCCGGAGCGGCCGATCAGCCCGACCTTCTCGCCCGGGGCGATGGTCAGGTCGAAGCCCTCGAAGACGGGCCGCGAGGGCGCCGCCGCGGGCCGCTCGTAGCCGAAGCGCAGCGCCTCGAAGCGGATCTCGCCGCGCGACACCGCCAGCTCGCCGGCGTCCGGCGCATCCTGCACCGCCGGCTCCCGCGCGATGGTGTTGATGCCGTCCTGCACGGTGCCGATGTTCTCGAACAGGCTCGCCACCTCCCACAGGATCCAATCGGACATGAAGCGGATGCGCATCACCAGCGCGATCGCCACCGCGATCACTCCCAGCGACACCAGTTCCAGGTACCAGGCGCCGATGGCCAGCGTCGCCACCGAGGCCAGCAGCAGCGAGTTGAGCGCCGTCAGCGACACCGACAGCCAGGTGGCCAGGCGCATCTGGCGATGCACCGTGGCCATGAACCCCTCCATGGCGTCCCGGGCGTAGGCCTGCTCGCGCCGGCGGTCGGCGAACAGCTTGATGGTCTGGATGTTGCTGTAGCTGTCGACGATGCGCCCGGTCATCTGCGCCCGGGCATCGGCCTGGGCCATGGAGACCGCCCGCAGCCGCGGCACGAAGAGCCGCATCAGGGCGACATAGCCGGCCAGCCACAGCACCAGCGGCACCACCAGCCAGGGCTCGGCGCGGCCCAGCAGCCACATGGCGCCGACGAAGTAGACGGCCACGTAGACCAGCAGGTCCATCAGCTTCATGACCGTCTCGCGGATCGCCAGCGCCGTCTGCATCACCTTCTGCGAGACCCGCCCGGCGAACTCGTCCTGGAAGAAGGCCATGCTCTGAGCCAGCATCTGGCGATGGGAGAGCCAGCGGCCGAGCATGGGATAGTTGCCGAAGATGCCCTGGTAGGTGAACAGCGAACGCAGCAGCACCAGCAGCGGCAGGCCCACCAGCACCAGCGCCGCCAGCCCCGCCAGGCGCCAGCCGTGGACGGCGAAGAAGATCGTCCGGTCGGCGTCGCTCAGCCAGTCGACCAGCTGCCCCATGCTGTGGAAGAACACCAGCTCCACCGCCGAGACCAGCCCCGAGACCACCGACATGGCCACCAGCAGCCACGCCACCGGTCGCGAGTAGTGGCGGATGAAGGCCAGCAGCCCGCGCGGCGGCACGCCCAGCTCGCGCTCGGGATAGGGGTCCACCAGGGTCTCGAAGAAGCGGAACATCGGCATCTCCCGAGGCAACGCAAAATGGCAACGCCCTCAGCATGCGCGCGCCGCCGACACCCGGCAAGGGCGCGGCGGCGCATGCATTGCTCGGCGCGATAGAGGGGCGTCGGGGCACCCGAGCCGCCCACCTCGATGACGTGTCGACGCCGGCGGCTCATCCCCCCTCGTAGGGTCGCGACCAGAGCTGCGTCGGTTCGTGGCGGCCGAGCACTTCCTCGACCTCGCGCCGGCCCTCGTCGGGAATGATCACCTTGACCTCCCCGCGCTCCTCGTCGAGGAACAGCGACTCCCGGGGAAGGCCGTCGGCGACGAGCTCGTCGAGGGCGTTGCGGGCCTTGAGGCGGTCCGGGTAGGCCGCCGTGAGAGTCTGGGTCATGACCGGCTCCTTGCGGTTGGGGACTCCCCCTCAGCATGGTCCCGAAGGCCGCGCCGCGACAACGTCGACATCAATCGCGCTCGTGCAGACGCCAGTCGTTGTCGGTGAGCGGCTCGCCGCCTTCGGGGGTGACCCGCACCGTGTCGCTGAGGCCGATGCCGAAGCGCCCCGGCAGGCGCAGGCACAGCGGCAGGTGGAAGACCATGTCGGCCTCGAAGGCGCGCTCCTGGCCCCGGGCGATGTAGCCGGTGCCCTCCACCCAGCTGGGCGGGAACTGGGCGCCCACCGCATAGCCGAACACCCCGGAGAAGAAGGCCCGATCGGCCAGCGGCGCCAGGGCCGCCTCCCCGGCGCGGGCCGCGTCATCGAAGGTGTTGCCCGGCCGCATGGCCGCGCACAGCGCCTCGAAGATCGCCCGACAGGCGTCGCGCAGCGCGCGCATCTCGTCGTCGGCCCGCCCCGCCACGGCGGTGCTCATCATCGGCGCGGTATAGCGCTGCCAGGCCGCGCCGAACTCCAGGAACACCGGCTCGCCCGCGCCGATCGCCCGGCGCTTGTGGTTGACGTGGATGGTCCCCGAACGCGCCCCGACGGTGACGATGGGCTGCAGGCTCATGAACTCGCTGCCCGCCGCCAGCATCGCCCGGGCGCCCTCCGCCGCCACCGCGTCGTCGGTGACGCCGGGGGCGATGGCCCGACGGGCGGCGCGGATGCCCAGCCCGGTGATCCGCGCGCTCTCGCGCAGCCAGTCGAGCTCCAGCGGGCTCTTGACCAGGCGCAGCGCATCGACCAGCGCGCCGCCGTCGTCGCGGAAGCGCTCGGCGCCGAGCCGCGCCTGCAGCGGCGCCAGCACCCCGGGACGCAGACCGGCGCTCATCGGGTCCAGGCCGATGCGCCGGCACGGCGCCAGTCGCTCGGCCAGCGGCTCGATCACCTCGCCGGGGTTCTCCCAGCGGTAGCCGATCACCTCGTCCACCCGGGCGGTGACCACCGCCGGGCCGGTCTCGATGGACGGCACCTGGAGGACCAGGCGCTCGGCGGTGACCACCAGGCAGGCGTGCACCGACACCTCGAAGGTGTGGTAGCCGGTGAGGTAGTGGAGGTCCGCCGGATCGGTGAGCAGCAGGCCCTCGAGGCCGGCCGCCGCCATGGCCTCGCGCAGGCGGCGGCGGCGCGCGGCCAGCTCGGGCTCGGGGAAGGGCACCTCGCTGCCGGCGAGGCGCTCGGCCAGGGCCTGACGATAGGCGTGATGATCCATGCGCGCGCTCCTGCCGGGGGGCCTCCGGCCAGTGTAGCCGGGGGCCGCCGCCCCGCGACAGCGGAAAACAGGGCTGTTACGGCGGCACGCGGTTACGTAGAATTCTGGCCCGATATTCGTCGAACAGGACAGTGCAATGGGCAGGGCCTTCCAGAACCGCAAGGAATCCATGGCCAAGACGGCCGCCGCCAAGACCAAGGTCTACAGCAAGTACGGCCGCGAGATCTACGTCTGCGCCAAGCAGGGCGGGGTCGACCCCAACAGCAACCTGGCGCTGCGCGGCCTGATCGAGCGCGCCAAGAAGGACCAGGTGCCGTCCCACGTGATCGACAAGGCGCTGGACAAGGCCAGCGGCGTCGGCGGCGAGGACTACGCGCCGGCCCGCTACGAGGGCTTCGGCCCCGGCAGCGCCATGGTCATCGTCGAGTGCCTGACCGACAACCCCAACCGCACCATCGGCGACGTGCGCACCTGCTTCACCAAGACCAAGAGCAAGCTGGGCACGCCGGGCAGCGTCAGCCATATGTTCGACCACTGCGCCATCCTGGCCTTCGCGGGCAGCGACGAGGACGCCGTGCTCGAGGCGCTGATGGAGGCCGACGTCGACATCACCGACATCGAGAACGAGGACGGCCGGATCACCGTCTTCGCGCCGCACACCGAGTACGCCAAGGCCAAGCAGGCCCTGATCGACGCCTTCGGCGAGCTGGAGTTCGAGGCCGACGAGATCCAGTTCCTGCCCCAGACCACCACCCCGGTGGAAGGCGACGACGTGGCGCTGTTCGAGAAGCTGCTGGACATGCTCAACGACCTCGACGACGTTCAGAACGTCTACCACAACGCCGAGCTCGACTGAGGCCGACGCCTCGCCCCTCCCGGCGAGGCGCCCCGGCCCCCGAGCCGCAAGGGGCCATGATGCGACGCCGCCGCTTCGTCATCCAGGCGCGGCCTCACCGGGTCGCGGCGCGGCACTACCGCCGATACGTCATGCTGTGGCTGTCCACCCCGCTCGGGGCCGCCGTGCACGCGGCCTTCGTCCCCCTGCTGGCGGGGCTGGACCTGCCCCGGCTGGCGGCCGCCCATGCCGCCGGGGCGGCCGCCTGGGCGCTGGCCTTCGTCGCCAACCACCGGGGGCGCCACACCCTCGCCGCCGCCCTGGCCGGCCTGGATGCCGCGGCGCAGGCCCTGCTCGCCGACCTGTGGCTGGGCCCCGCCGCCGGCTTCCATTACTACCTGTGGCCGGTGGCCTGCCTGGCGGTGCTCGCGCCGCGCATGCGGCCGCGCTTCTCGGCGCCCTTCGGCCTCGGCCTGCTGGGCCTGTTCACGGCCCTCGAGCTCGCCCCCGGCGGCCCGCCGTCGCCGCTGGCGGCGCCCTGGCCGACGGCCCTGGCCGCGCTCAACATCGGCCTGTCGGCCGCCGGGCTGGTGATGCTGGGGCTGGTGGTGCGCAGCGTCAACGAGTCCCAGGAGCGCAACCTGACCGAGCAGGCCACCCGGGATGCCCTCACCGGCCTCTACAACCGCCACTTCGCCACCGACTTCCTGCGCCAGCTCGGCGAGCGCAACCGGCGCACCGGCGAGGCCAGCACCCTGGCGCTGGGCGACCTGGACCACTTCAAGGCGATCAACGACCGCCATGGCCACGACGTCGGCGACGACTGCCTGATCGCCGTCGCCGAGCGCCTGCAGGCCCACTTCCGGGCCTCGGACTGCCTGTGCCGCTGGGGCGGCGAGGAGTTCTTGATCGTGCTCCCCGGCACCACCCCGGCGGAGGCCCGGAGCGTCCTCGAGCGCTTCGCCGCCGCCCTGCGCGGGACGCCCGATGTCGCCGGCACGCCGATCCGCCTGACCATGAGCTTCGGCGCCACCCTGCTGGCGCCCGGGGAAGCCGTCGAGCGCGCCCTGGAGCGCGCCGACCGGCTGCTCTACCGGGCCAAGGCGCTGGGGCGCGACCGGATCGTCGGCGATGACGCCCCCTGAACGCACGCGGCCGGCCCCGAGGGGCCGGCCGCGTGGCGTCATCGGCATCCCCCTCAGGTCAGGTGGCGCACCTCGAAGCGCGCCAGCACCTCGCCCCGGGCATCGTAGAACTCCAGGCGATCGGCCAGCACGCGATAGCGGTCGACCCGCTCGAGCATCGCCAGGAAACGCGACTCCAGGCGCATGGCATCGGCGCAGGCCATGCGGGTGCTGGCCAGCGCCCCGAAGCTCAGCGTGCTGGCGTCCCGCTGGTAGCTGCCGGTGAGGCGGTTGCAGCCGGTGGCCCCGGCCACCCGACCCTCGCTGGGGTGGAAGACCAGGTGCGGCTCGCGGCCCGCGTCGACGGCCGGCACCGGCGCGCCGTCCAGCTCGATCAGCTTCCAGTAGGTGTTTTCCAGGGATTCGGTCACGAAGGCCTCGGTACGCTTCAGCCGATAATCCAGCTCGGAGTCGATCCGCCGCCCCTCGAGGTCGAGCATCTCCAGGGTCCGGGCATCCTGCACCCGCCATTGCCGCGGGCCCTGATCGCCGCCCGCCAGGGTCAGGGTGCGGCCCGCGCCGTCCAGCGACCACTGGCCCTGCTCGTGGAAGCGCCGGCGCTCGCCCTCGCCCAGGTAGTCGGTCTTCAGGGTGTAGACCCCGTCCGGGAACAGCGACAGCCGGTAGCGGATGCCGGCGCAATCGGCGCAGGGCAGCTCGCCCTGGAAGCTCGCCGGCAGCTCGCCCAGGGCGACCTCGGGATCCGAGGCACGCTCCAGGGCCGCACAGCCCGCCAGCCAGAGCGCGGCGAACAGGAAAAAGGAAAGATGGAAGATCCGTTTCATGGCAATTCATCCCGATATTCGAAGGCAAGTCGATAAATCGACCTCAGGATGAGCGAAAGGTTCGGACCGCGCCTCACTCCACGCGAATCGTGATCGCCTCGGAGACCACCGGGGGATCGAAGCTCAGGTGGCGATGGTCCATGAACAGCAGCTGCAGGGTATGCTCGCCGGGCGGCAGCGACAGGGTGGTCTGGGTCTGGCCGCCGCCGAAGTGGCGGGTCTGCTCGGTGGCCGGCAGCGGGGCGCCCAGGTCCACCTCCGCCAGGGGGGTGTCGATCAGCAGGTGATGGTGGCCGGTGGCCTCCCGCTCGACGCCGGCCGGCGCCACGCCCATGCCCTCGAGGCCCATGCGCACGGTGACCGGGCCGCTCACCGTGGCGCCGTCCGCCGGCGAGATGAAGTAGACGGCGGCGTCCTCCGGCGGCGCCGCGGGCGCCATCTGGGCCAGGGCCGAAGACGCCAGCAGGACGCTGCCGACCAGCAGCCCCGGAATACCGAACGTGACGAATCGCATGCCGATACCTCCTGTATCCGTGATATCAAGGTGCCCGGCCGCGGGCACGCCCCCGCAGTGTAGCAGCGGCGCGCTCAGGAGCGCGGAGGGGAGGCCCGCCGGTCGCGGTCCAGCTCGGCCCGCAGCCGCGCCCCGCGCTGGGGCCGGCCGAGCAGGAAGCCCTGCAGCTCGTCGCAGCCCAGGTCGGCCAGGAAACGCCGCTGGCGCTCGGTCTCGACGCCCTCGGCGACGACCCGGAAGCCCAGTCTGTGAGCCATGTGGATGATCGCCTCGAGCAGGGCCTCGTCGTCGGCGTCGCCGGGCACGTCGGCCAGGAAACCGCGATCGATCTTGAGCAGCTCGATGGGCAGCCGCTTGAGGTAGGTCAGCGAGGAATAGCCGGTGCCGAAGTCGTCGATGGCCAGCCCCACCCCCATGGCACGGATCTGGTGCAGCACCGGCAGCATCTGGTCGACGTTGTCCATCAGGTGCGTCTCGGTGATCTCCAGCTCGAGCCGGTGAGGCGCCAGGCCCGCGTCCGCCAGCGCCGCCTGGATGTCGCGGATCAGGTCGGGCTCGTGGAGCTGGCGCGGCGAGAGGTTGACCGATACCGGCACCGCCCGCGACGCCTCGCCCCAGGCCGCGGCCTCGCGGCAGGCGGCCTCGAGCACGAAGCGGCCGAGCTCGACGATCAGCCCCGAGTTCTCGGCGATGGGAATGAAGGTCCCCGGCGGCACCGAGCCGTGCGTCGGGCTCTCCCAGCGCAGCAGGGCCTCGGCGCCGACCACGCGCCGGCCGGCGATGTCGAAGCGCGGCTGATAGAGCACGTAGAGCTCGTCGTTGGCCAGTGCCTGGCGCAGGCTCGCCTCGTAGCGCAGCCGCAGCCGGTGGCGCTCGTCGATGTCCGGATCGAAGATCAACACCCGCTCGCGACCCCGGGCCTTGGCCTCGTACATGGCCTGGTCGGCGCAGCGCAGCAGCGCCTCCGAGGTCCGGCCGTGCCGCGCGGCGAGGCTGATGCCCAGGCTGGCGGTGGCGAAGCAGCAGAGCACTCCGAGGTCGTAGGGCTCGCCCAGGACCCGGAGGATGCGCCGAGCCACGGACATCACCAGGTCCTCCCGGGACAGGCCGCGCAGCATGATGACGAACTCGTCGCCGCCGAAGCGTGCCACGGTGTCCCGGGGCTGAACGCAGCTACGCAGGCGATCGGCCACCCGGCACAGCAGCTCGTCGCCCAGGGAGTGGCCATGGGTGTCGTTGATGTCCTTGAAGCGATCCAGATCGACGAAGACCACCGCGGTGGCCGCGCCGTCCTCGGCCTGGAGCGCCTCTTCCAGGCGCAGCGCGAACAGGCTGCGGTTCGCCAGCCCGGTCAGGGCATCGTACCAGGCCAGCCGCTCGAGGCGCTGTTCGGCCACCTTGAGCGCGGTGATGTCGCTGAACAACAGCATGTGTCGGCGACGTCCCTGGCGGTCCGACGACAGGGTGGTCGCCGAGACCAACACCGGCAGGCCCTCGCCGTCGCCCCGCGGGAACTCGCACTGCCCCTGCCAGCGCTGCCCCTCGGTGAGCGCATGGGTGACCTCGGGGTGGTGCAGCAGGAAGTCGCGGATCGCGGCGGTGTCCCGGCCTCCCTCCCGGCCGCTCAGCTCGGCGAAGGCGCGATTGGTCATCTGCGCCCGGTGGCGATCGTCGAGGACCGCGATCGCCTCGTCGGTCTCGGCGAACACCTGATGGGTCAGCTCGAGCTGATCCTGAACCTGGCGCAGGTCGGTGATGTCGGTGGCGACGCCGCCGATCAGATAGGGGCGCCCCGCGTCGTCGAGGATCGGGAACTTGGTGATGCGATAGCGGCGGGCGCCGTCCGGGGTGTGCAGGGTGGCGTGATAGGTGACCGGCCCCTGGCGCTCGAGCAGCTCGTCGTCCGAACGGGTGGCCCGCGCCATGACCTCCTCGTCCAGGGCCTCGTCCACCGCCACACCGTCGAGGGCGTCCGGGGTGGTGCCGAGTGCCCAGGCATAGCGCCGGTTGACCAGCCGGTAGCGCCCCGCCAGGTCCTTGACGAAGATCAGGTCCGGGGCGTGCTGGATGATGCCCTCCAGGTACTTGTCGCGCTCCCGGATGCGCTCCAGCATGGTCTCGAAGGCCTTGCCCACGCGGTTGAACTCGCGGAAGCGCCCGCCGCGGAAGGGCCGCGGTCGCCCGCTCTCGGGCACGGCCTCGGCATAGCGCACCAGGCTGTCCAGGGAACGGGCGGTGAAGCGGCGCAGCACCAGCATCATCCCCACCCCGGCGGCCACCACCAGCAGGGTGGCATAGAGCAGGCTGGCGACCTGGGTATTGCGCAGGGCCAGCAGGCCGTCGTCGGGCAGCAACAGCCCGACCCGGTAGACGTCGCTGTCGCCGATGCGCAGCGGATGGGAGTGGAAGACGCCCTCGTCGGTCAGCATCACCGGGCGCTCCGGCACCGGCAGGCGCGGCGCGCGACCGTCGGCCAGGCGGGCATCCAGCAGGCGCCCGTCCAGGCTGAGCGTCGTCGCCCGGGCGCCGAACAGGCCCTGCAGGGCATTGGTGATCCAGAAGCTGTCGTCGAGGACCACGAAGCTGTGCAGGCGCCCGATCACCCGGCCCAGCGTCGGCTCGACGATCGGCAGGCTCAGCCGCAGCAGGTTATAGGGCCGCCCCTGGTGCTGCGCCTCCAGCGAGGTCCAGGTGGCCAGCGGGCCGGGGGCGCGGCTCAGCTCGCCGAGCGGCAGCGGGGTCCCCAGCAGGCTGACGCTGGCCAGGGCGCGGCCGTCCTCCCCCGAGACCACCAGGGCATCGACCTGTTCGCCGTGGAGCTCGCCCAGCATCTCCCTCAGCACGCCCTGGAGGCGCGCCGGCGGGGCCTCGCCCAGGGCCGCCACCAGGCGCGCCTCGTCGGCGATGCTCTCGCTCTGGCGCTGGATGCCCTCGAAGTGCGTCGAGATCACCCGCTCGAGGATGCGCTGGTTCTGGCGATGCGCCTGCTCGGCGCCCTCCCAGAGGGCCTCGCGGGCGCCCAGGTAGGCGGCCGACAGCAGGATCAGCGACACCACGGCCAGCAGCGCCAGCAGCAGCGCCAGCACCAGCCGGGAGAAACGCCAGACCCGCACTCAGTCCTCCTCCGGAATGCCGCTGAGGCGGAAGGCGCGGCGCTCGAGGCGGGCGATCTCCGCCGCCGGGGTGTCCCGGGTGACCAGGGCGATATCACCGGCGAAGACCCGCGGCACCCGGTCGGCCTGGTCGATCAGCGCCAGGCGTATCGCCTCGGCCATGGCCACGCCGTTGTCATCGTTGATGCGCATGGCCGTCACGTCCAGGCCACCGTCCTTCAGGGCCTCGAGCTCCGCCGCGCCGCCGCCCCAGCCGTTGAGCAGCACGTCCAGGCGATCGGTCTCGCGCAGCGCCCGCAGCGCCCCCAGCGCCACGTCGGTGGAGTTGGCGAAGATCATCTTCAGGTCGGGATGGGCCTCGAGGGTCTCCAGGGTGGCGCGGTAGGCCGTCTCGGCATCGCCCCCGGTATAGTAGGCGGCCGCCTGCTCCACCTCGGGGTAACGGGCGGCCTCGGCGGCGAAGGTCCCGCCGCGCATGCGGCTCACGTAGCCGGGCGAGAAGTACAGCATCAGGTACTTGCCGTGATGGCCGGCCCGCTCGAGCATCCACTCGGCGATGCGCCGCGTGCCCTGGGCATGGTCGAAGCCCACGTAGAGGAAGGGCGGCTCGTCCTCCCAGGCGGCCAGGGGGGTGGTGATGTTCTGCAGGATCAGGCGCGGATCGCCCAGCGCCAGTATCCGCTCGATCATGCGCCGATGCGAGACCGCGTCCAGGGTGAACGCCAGGTAGTCGGGGCGCCATTGCAGGGCCGAGGTCAGCTGGCGCGCCTGCAGGTCGATGTCCACCGAGGGCCGCGACATGAAGGTCCGCAGCTCATAGGGGATATGCAGCGCGTCCAGGCGCGCCTCCAGGGAGGCCAGGCTGCGTCGCCAGTAGTCCGAGGCCTGCAGCCCGGGGTAGATCACGGCGATGCGCTGCACCCGCCGCGGCGAGGCGGCCAGCGGCATGGGCGGCGACTGGACGCGATCGGCGAAATCCGCCATCAGGGCCTGCTGGCCGGGGTGGCGGTCGAGGAACCGCTCGAGGCGCACGTAATCGTCCGCCGCCCGGGCCTCCGCGAGGAACGTCACGAGGGTTATCAGGGCGCTCGCCAGGCAGGCGAGCCGGGACAGCGATCGGCATCCAGCCATCGATCCTTCCTTCCATCCTGGAACTCCATCGGCCACGGTCATGCCGGGCCCCGAGGGTCCACTGTACCGTACGGCGGCCCGGCTGCCGATGCCGAAGGCTCGCCGAGGCTGCGTGGATGGCAGTTAAGCCGAGCATGGGGGAAAGCGCAACATCCGGCGGCGCTCACGCGCGACCAACGCCCTCGGCTGTTAGGGTGGGCGATGAACCGCCAGGAGATGCGCCCCGTTGCGATTACGACTCCAGCCGCCCCTCAAGCGTCTGTCAGGCCTCGCCCTCGTCGTCCTGCTCGGCCTCGCCGCCTGGTTCGGCGGCGCCGGGCCGCGCCTCGCCCCGCCCGGGGAGAGCGGGGTGCTCGAGGTGGCGACTCGCAACGCCGCCACCACCTACTACCTGGATCGCCACCGCACGCCCGCCGGTCCCGAGCACGACCTGGTCGAGCGCTTCGCCGAGGCCAACGGCTGGCGGGTCGAGTGGTCGCTGCACGACACCACCGCCGAGGTGCTGGCGGCGCTGGACGCGGGCGAGGTGCACCTGGCCGCGGCCGGCCTCACCCACCTGCCCGAGCGGGATGAACGCTTCGCCCGGGGGCCCGCCCACACCGAGATCGTCGAACAGCTGGTCTGCCATCGCGACGCCCGCCCCCTGCCCCGGCGGCTCGACGCCCTGGCCGGTCGCGAGATCCGCGTCACCGCCCGCTCCAGCTACGCCACGCGGCTCAAGGCCCTGGTCAACCGCCACAGCGGGGTCCGCTTCCGGGAGGATCCGCGCAGCACCGAGAGCCTGCTGCGGGCGGTGGCCGAGCGGGACATCGACTGCACCGTGGCCGACGCCAACATCGTGCGCATGGCCCGGCGCCACTTCCCCCACCTGGAAGTCGCGCTCAACCTGACCGGCCGGGAGTCGCTGGGCTGGTACCTGGCCGACGACCAGCCGGCCCTGGCCGAGGCCGCCCGCGACTGGATGGCCGGCGACGCCGGCCGGGCCGCCCGGCAGGACGTGCAGGCCCGTTACTACGACTACCTGGGCGAGTTCGACTTCGTCGACCTGCGGGCGCTGAACCAGCGCATCGAAAAGCGCCTGCCGCGCTTCCTCGACCTCTTCGTGGCGGCCGAGCGGCGCACCGGCATCCCCGCGGACCTGCTCGCCGCCCTGGCCTACCAGGAATCCCACTGGGATCCCCAAGCCGTGTCGCCCACCGGGGTGCGCGGCATCATGATGCTGACGCGCAACACCGCCAAGTCGCTGGGCGTGACCGACCGCCTGGACCCGGCCGCCGCCATCGAAGGCGGCGCCCGCTACCTGGCCGATCGCCGCCAGCGCCTGCCCGAGGCCATTCCCGAGCCCGACCGCACCTTCCTGGCGCTGGCCAGCTACAACATCGGCCGCGGCCACGTGCTGGACGCCCAGCAGCTGGCCCGGGAGCTGGGCAAGGACCCGCACTCCTGGGCCGACATGAAGGAGGTCCTGCCGCTCAAGGCGGACCGCCGCTACTACCCCCGCACCCGTTACGGCTATGCCCGCGGCTACGAGCCGGTGCACTACGTGGAACGCATCCGCAACTACCGCGACGTGATCCGCCACGCCCTGGAGGCCTCGCCGGCCCTCGAGGCCGACACCGCCCAGGCCCGCGCGGACGGCGGCCCGGCCAGCGGCTGAGCCGCCTCAGGCCAGCCCGCCCAGGGAGCCCCCCGCCAGCTGCGCGGCGATGCCCGCCATCATCAGCCCGATGGCGCCGTCGATGGCTCGCCAGGCGCCGGGCCGCGACAGCCAGGGCGAGAGCAGCGCCCCGCCCCAGGCCAGCAGGCTGAACCACAGCACCGAGGCGCTGCCGGCCCCGGCCACGAAGGCCGCGGCGCTCTCCTGCTGAGCCCCGACGGACGGGATCAGCAGCAGGGTGTCCAGGTAGACCTGGGGATTGAGCACGGTCACCGCCAGGGTGGCCAGCAGCACCCGCCCGCGGCCCCGCTCGCCGCCCCCGCCGGTCTCCAGGCCCCCGCGCCCGGTGCCGGCCCGGTACAGCGCCTGGGCGGCCAGCCAGCCGAGGAAGGCCACGCCCAGCCAGCGCAGCGCCTCCAGCGCCCCCGGCACGGTCAGCAGCACCGCGCTCATGCCGAACATCCCCGCCGCCACCAGCAGCAGGTCGGTGCCCATGCACAGCCCCGCGGACCACCAGTGGTGCTCGCGCCGCACGGCCAGCCCCAGCACGTAGGCGTTCTGGGCGCCGATGGCGACGATGATGCCGCCGCTCACCACCAGCCCGATCAGGTAACTCTCCAGCATCTCGCCCTCCTCCATGAACGCGCCTCGCGGGGCGGGCGCCTGAACTGCCGAGACGCCAGCCTAGCGCCGCTCCGTTATACTGAAAAATCATCCTCCTAATGCCACATCAGTTTTGCTTATGCTCGACTACAAGCTGCTCGAGGCCCTGGCCACGGTCGTCGAGTGCGGCGGCTTCGAGCGGGCCGGGGCGGAGCTCGGCCTCTCCCAGTCGGCCGTGTCGCAGCGCATCAAGGCCCTAGAGGTCCGCCTCGGCCAGCCGGCGCTGATCCGCCACCCGCACCTGGAGCCGACGCCCGCCGGCCGCCGCCTGCTCACCCACTACCAGCAGGTCCAGCTGATGGAACGCGAGCTGCGCACCGCCCTGCCGACCCTGGACGCCGCCTCGTCGCGCCTGCGCATCGCCATCAACGCCGACAGCCTGGCCACCTGGTGGGCCGAGGCCATCGGCGCCTTCTGCCGCGACGAGGGGCTGCTGCTGGACCTGGTGATCGAGGATCAGGACGTGGGCCTGCGGCGGCTGCGCGACGGCGACGTGGCGGCCTGCCTGTGCGCCGGCGACCAGCCCATCGCCGGGGCCCGCTGCGAGCCGCTGGGCAGCATGGTCTACCACCCCTACGCCACGCCGGCCTACATCGCCCGCCACTTCCCCGAGGGCCTCACCGAGGACGCCTTCCGCCGCGCCCCGGCCATCGTCTACGGCCCCCACGACCAGCTGCAGCATCGCTTCCTAGCCCAGTGCGGCTATCACGGCGCCTTCCCCTACCACCTCTGCCCCTCCTCCGAGGGCTTCGTGCGGCTGGCCGCCGCGGGCATGGGCTACGGCATGATGCCGCGCCGGCAGGTGGCGGACCTGGTCGCCGACGGCCGCCTGGTCAGCCTCGCCCCGGGGCGCGCGCTGACGGTGCCGCTGCACTGGCACTACTGGCGCCACAGCGGCGCCCTGCTCGAGCGCATGACGAGCGTGCTGCGCCGGGTGCGACTAACCTGAACTCGTTAGCCGACTGGCATGTCCCCGGAAAATCGGTAGGATACCGGGCCATCCCACCACCGACGGAGGCCGCAGCACGATCGATCCACATTCCAAGCCAGAAGGAGGTTCCCATGAAGGTCTACAAGCCCGAATGGCGATGCACGCTGAGCGTGACCGAAGGCGCGGAAGATTCGACCGACTGGAAGACGCGCATGGCCTGGCGTCTGCGCCGGATGGCCGACCGCCTGGAAGGCGGAGGAAGAACGATCAAGCTCGACTGCCAAGTCAGCCCGGAGGTCGCCAGGGAGGACGTCGACGACTGCCTGGGCAAGGGCTTCGCGGTGAGTCAGCGCCTGCTCACCGAGCTCGCCCAGCAGGCCGCCTGCGAGGACGTCATGCGCGACGCCAAGGCGGAACTCTTCGAGGAGCAGGAGACCGCCGCCGAACCCAAGCACTGACGGCGACACCCCCGACGCCCCGCGGCCCCCGGCCCCGGGGCGTCTCGCCTTCCGCCCCGGGGCGAGCGAGCGCTCGCCGACTCAGTCCCCGTCGCCGAACAGGGCCGCATAGGGGCGCCGGATCATCTCGCGCACCTCGCCCAGGGCGAAGACCCGCCCCCGCTCGTCGAAGGGCTGCCCCGCGAACCACAGCCGCACCACCGGCAGCGAGAAGACCCGCTGCTGAGCGCACAGCGCGGCGGCCTCCCCCTGACAGTCGACGTAGAAGGCGCGCAGACGCGGGAACTCCTCGGCGAGCATCGCCGAAAGCGGCGGCGCCAGGGCGTGGCAGACGCCGCAATGGCGGCCGCCGAACAGCACCAGCACCGCCGGATGGTCGGCCAGGGCCGCCGCGAGGGCCTCGGGGGACGTCAGGGTCTGCATGCATCGGGCTCCGGGCGGGGACAGGAAGGCGAGCGGGTGACAGCATGCCGCATCCCGCCGACAATGCCAGCTCCGCCCCTCGACATCGCAAGGATCGCTCGCCATGCCGTTCGCCGTCAGCCTGATCGCCCCCTCGTCGTTCACCGCCCCGGAAGCCGTGGCCGACGGCATTCGCGGGCTCGAGGCCCTGGGCGTGACGGTCAGGGTGGCGGAGCCGCTGCATGCCCCGCGGCGCTACCTGGCCGGCAGCCGCGCACACCGCCTGGCCCAGCTGCACGCCGCCTTCGACGACCCCGAGACCCGGGCCGTCTGGGCGGTGCGCGGCGGCTACGGGGCCGCCCAACTGATCGACGGCATCGACTGGCCCCGCCTGGCCCGCCGGGCCAAGCCGCTGATCGGCTATTCCGACGTCACCGTGCTGCTCGACCACTGCCACCGCCACGGCCTGCCGGCCATCCACGGCCCGGTGGCCAAGGCCGCCGGCGGCCTGCTGAGCGGCGCCGACGCCGAGCGGGCGGTGGTGCGCCGCCAGTTCGAGGAGACCCTGGCGCTGATCCAGGGGCCGACATCCCTCGACTACCCCCTGACGCCCTACGCGGACGCCCCGGCCAGCCTGGAAGGGCCGGTGGTCGGCGGCAACCTGGCCACCCTGGCGAGCCTGGTCGGCACCCCGGCGGCGTTCGTCGCCCCGCCCGGCGCCCTGGTGATCCTCGAGGACGTGGGCGAACCCTACTACCGCCTGGAACGCGCCCTCTGGCAGCTGGTCCACGGCGGCGCCCTGGAGCGGGCCGGCGCGGTCTGCCTGGGCACCTTCGAGGGCTGCGCCCCCTACGGCGATAGCTCCCTGGAGGCGATCGTCGCCGAGACCCTGGCGCCGCTGGGCGTGCCGCTGTTCTCCGGCCTGCCGGTGGGCCACGGCCTGCACAACCGCCCCTGGCGCTACGGCGCCACCGGGCGCATCGAGTGCGGACGACTGAGCATCGCCGGATAGCGGCCTCGCCTGGGGCAGGCACCGACCAGGCGTTCGGCGGGGAGGTAGCGCCGGATTACCGATAGACCAGCGTGGCCTTCTCCACGATCACATCCGCCCGCCGTCCCCTGTCTCGGCTCGCCGTGACGAACTGGCAACTGGCTGATCGGTTCCCGGTAGAGCTCGTCGGTGGAGTGATGAATGGGCAGGACCCTGCCGGAGTCGATTCGCCATGCGCATCGCGTCGTACGCCCCCATGCCGATCTGCCCAAGGAGCCGCTGGTGCCGACCCGCCCCATATGCGGCACCAGGATATCGAGCTCGCCGAGCGAGCCGGTCTGGCGGACACCGCAACGCCCGGCGGCGAGCTGAGCGCCACCGGCCAGGCGCCGGGATGGCGTCTCCCGACGCGAACGAGGCTTCCCTGGAGCCCACGCCAGGGAAGCCTCGTCGGATCGCTCGCCCCGGGGCAGCCGCGAGGGCCGCCTCGGGGGCTCGGCTCAGAACCGGTAGGCCGCGGAGAGCTTGACGTTACGGCCCGGCTCGAAGTCGTCCAGCGTGAAGCCGCGCGCGGTGCCGGTGCGGGAGGCGTGGGAGACGTACTGCTCGTCGAACAGGTTGTCCACCCCCAGGGTCAGCACCAGGCCGTCCATCTGGACCGGCGCCCACTGGGCATAGAGCCCATGCACGTTGTAGCCCTCCTTGACCGGCGCATCGGGCAGCACGTTGTCCTCTTCCAGCACCCACCGTGACTGCCAGCCCATTTCCAGGCCCAGGTCATACAGGGCATAGCCCAGGTCCAGGGTGATCACGTCTCCCAGGTCGGCACTGCGGCCGTTGGCGTCCTGGGCCGGGGTGTCGTGGGTGCGGTTGTCGGCATCGGAACGGGAGTAGCTCAGCTTGGCACTGAAGGCCTCGTAGCCGTAGAGGGCGCTGGCCTCGAAGCCCTTGAGGCGCACGTCCCCGTCGTTGACGATGTCGTACTGTCCCGCGTTCCAGACCGCCCGGATGGAATCGTCGATATCGGTCTGGAACAGCGTGAGGTTGGAAGCGAAGCGGTGCGGGCCGTGGTCGTAGCGGTAACGGGCGCCGATCTCCGAGTTCAGGCCGGTCTCGGGCTCGATGTCGTCCGCCAGGAACGCCTGCTCCTGGTAGCGGATGAAGCTCTCGAACAGGGCCGGCGCCTTGAACAGCTCTCGGGCGCTGGCGAACAGGGTGAGGTTGTCGGTGAGCGCGTAGTCGGCGGCCAGGGCCCAGCTGACCTCGCTGAAGCTGTCATCGCCGGTCACCGCGTCGCGCTCGAAGTGGTCATAGCGCACCCCAGGAGTCACGGCGAACGCATCGGTGAGCTGCAGCCGGTCTTCCAGGTACAGCGCGGTGGTGACGCCCTCTTCCTCGAGCCAGGGATCGCTGCCGTACCTGGACCGGCTCTCCTGGCGATTGAGGTCCAGGCCATAGGTGAACCGGTGATCGAGCGGGCCGGTGGCCAGGCGGGAGACGGCCCGCACGTTGGCACCGGTGTTGATGTTCTCGGCGGTATTGTCGGACAGCCGGTTGGCAGGCCAGCGAATGTCGATCTGCGACTCGTCGCGGTTCAGCTCGATCTGGTTGCGGTAGAGGCCCGCTTCCAGCTCCAGGGCCGGGCCCAGGTCGTAGGCATAGTTCAGGGCCAGGGTGTCGCGGGTGTACTCGGTGGGCAGCACCAGGTCACCGGACAGGCCGTCGTTGGCGGGCCCACCCATGTCGGGCCGCGGGCTGTAATCGCCCTCGTCCTGATAGCGGTCATAGCTGAGTTGCAGGCGCTGCGCGTCCCCCGGCTCCCAGCCCAGCTTGACCAGCATGTTGCCGACCTCGCCGTCGGAGCCGATGGTCTCGTTGCCCTCGCCATCCTCGAAGTTGTCGCGATCGATCTGGTAGCCGTACAGCAGGCCATCGACGGAGTCGGTGAGCTGGCCGTAGAGGGTGGCGGAGCCCTGCCGATAGGCGTTGCTGCCATAGCCGGCGTAGAGGCGGGCCCCGAACCGCTCACCCGGTCGCAGCATGTCCCGGCCGCTCTTGGTCTCGAAGTGCACCGAACCGCCGAGGCCGCTGTTGGTGACCGAGTTGTTGCCCACCTGCACGTCCACGGACTGGATGATGTCCGGGTTCAGGGTCAGGTTGCCGATATGGTGGAACATGCTGGCGTACTGGGAAGCGCCGTCCAGGCGGATGTCCAGGTCGGTCTCATCGAGGCCGCGGATATTGATCCGCTGGGTGACCGAGTGGGTGCCCCCCACGTCCACGCCGGGGATGTCGCGCAGCAGGTCGGACAGGTGATCGGCCTGCTTGATCTCGATGTCCTGCCCGCCCAGGTATTCGGACGAACTGGTGACCCTGGCCCCCCAGACCTGCATCGTCTCGAGTTCGCCCGGCTCGCCTTCGCTCTCGGCCAGGAGCGGGGTCGAGGCGAGCGCGGCGGCGACGGCCAGACTCAGCGGCGTCAGGCGGAACGGGAGAGGACGGGAGGGGGACCAGCGACGGTGAACCATAGGTGAGCATCCTGCGCGAACCGATCATCAGACGATCGAGAATGAGTGAAATGATATTGATTCTCGATTATGGTACCGCCTGCTCAGACGAATCAGAAGACAGGATGATGCTGCCGAATCGGCTCAGCATTATGTTGAAACGGCCGATTGCCCCAGGATGCCCATGAACGCTCGCCACCCCGCCCCCTCCATCGCCTCTCCCCCCGACGACCGGGCCGCCGCAGTGCTCGCCAGGCGGGTGGTGCTCACCGAGCTGGTCGAGGACGACCGGCGCCAGGCGATCGTCGCCCGCAACGCCGATCCACGCCGGGTGCTGGTGAGTGGTCGCTTCCTGTCGGAGCGCTATGCGTCCGGCCTCTGCGTCGAGGCCGGGCACAGCGAGGAGATGACCGATGCCCAGATCGTCGCCACGGCCCCGCCCGGCCTCTTCCTGACGGTAGTGCTCAACGGCGAGGTGCATTTCGGGTTCGATGGCGAGGCGTACGTGCTGCGCAGTCCTCGCAACTCGGAGCCGGGCGGTCACCGGGCCATGGCCGTCAACCTGCGCCGGCAGGCCACCTTCCGGCGCCGGGTGCGACGCGGCGAGCGCGGCCTGAGCAAGGTGCATATCCGGGTGCGCTCGGAGTGGTTCGCCCGCGGCGACAGCGCCACCCTGCAGCGTCTGAACGCCCGCCTGCTGGGCCACCATCTGGCCAAGGCCTACTGGCAGCCCTCCTCCCAGGCCCTGGCGCTGTGCGAGCGGATCCTCGCCCTGCGCGACGAGCCGGACGCCCTGCTACGCAGCCTGCGGGCCGAGACCCTGGCGACCCAAGTGCTCTGCCAGTTCATCGAGGACCTGCTCCAGGAAGCCCCGGCGCCCGCCGACGCTTGCCCGCCTGCTCCCCGCAAGGAAGAGCCGCTGGCCATCGCCATGGCCTTCCTGGAGACTCACCTGCATTGCGACCTGCGCCTGGAGGAGGTCGCCCGAGCCGCGGCCATGAGCGTCAGCGCCCTGCAGCGCCGCTTCAAGCGCGAGACCGGCATCACGGTCTTCGACTACGTGCGCCAGCGGCGCCTGGAGAAGGTGCGCGACGCCCTGCGCCAGGACAACCTGAGCATCAGCGAAGCCGCCTACATGGCGGGCTACAACCACACCTCCAACTTCATCACCGCCTTCAAGCGGCGGTTCGGCATGACCCCCGGAGACATGATCGACAACGATTCTCATTCATTGTAAGGCTCGAGCCGCTCGGCTAAGATGCCGCGCTCCTTCCCCAGCCCCTCGGGTCACCATGCCGAACTCCACGCCCAGTCACACCCCGCTGGTCGCGCTCAACCTGGCGCTGCTGATCAACACGCTGTCGATCGGCAGCCTGATGATGGCCATGCCCCTGGGGGCGGACTTCGTCGCGCCGCTGGGCATGCGCCCGGAACACATCGGCTACATCAGCGGCACGGCCACCCTGGCGGCGGCCGCCGCCAGCCTGCTGGCCGCGCCCTGGCTCGACCGCTGCCCCCGCAAGCACGCCCTGGTGGTGCTGGTGGCGCTGCGCTTCCTCACCCTCGGCGCCTGTGCCCTGGCCCGGGACGGCACCGACCTGCTGCTGCTGTTCGTGATCGCCGGCGCCCTCTCCGGCCCTCTCGGCGCAGTGCTGATGGCCGCCATGCTGGACCTGATCCCGCCCGCCGAGCGGGGCCGCCGGCTGGCCTACGTGGCCATGGGCTTTTCCCTGGCCGCCATCGTCGTGGTGCCCTTCGCCCTCAGCGTGTCCCAGTACCTGGACTGGCGGAGCCCCTTCCTGATCACCGGCGCGAGCGGCCTGCTGCTCGCCGGTGCCACCGCCTGGTGGTTCCCGCCCCTGGGCGCCGCCAGCCGACGGCCCCGCCAGTGCCTCACCACCCTGCTGCGCCATCCGCTGTGCCGAGTGGCGATGCTGGTGGCTGCCGTGCAGATGGCCGGCCACGCCGGCCTGGTGCCGCATTTCGCCAGCTTCTTCCAGTTCAACCTGGGCGTTGCCCGCGCCGACATCCCCGGCCTCTACCTCGCCGGCGGGCTCGCCAGCATCGTCGCCATGCGGCTCGGTGGCCGGCTCATCGACCAGGGCCACGGCCTGCTGGCCGTGGCCGGCAGCAACCTGACGCTGATCGCCGTTACCCTGGCGGGGTTCGCCCTGCAGTGGCCGCTGCCGCTGCTGCCGGTCTTCACCCTGTTCATGGCCATGAGCTCGGCCCGCTTCAGCGCGACCCAGGCCATCGTCTCGGCGATTCCCGCCCCGGATCAGCGGGCCGCCTTCATGGCCCTGCAGAACACCATGGTCAGCGTGGCCTCCGGCGCCGCCGGCATCGCCAGCGCCGCCTACCTGGGCTCCGCCGCCGACGGCGCCCTGATCGGCTTCGACCGCCTGGCCTGGCTGGCCGCCGGCGGCATTCTGTTCGCCCTGGGTGGCATGGTGTTCATCCTCCGCCGGCTGCGCGCAACGGACGCGGCCTCGGCCACGCCGGCCGAGGTGCCAACCGGCGGCTAGGGTCGTACAGGCATGGGGCCCCTGTCGGAGATCGCCTACAGCACGCCGCGTCGCAGCCAGGCGTAGGTGGCGCCGATCACCGCCCCGAAGACGATATGCGCCAGCAGGGTCGACAGCGGCGCGATCAGCCCCAGACCCAGCCCGAACAGCCCGGAACCGGCCAGGGGGAAGACCGTGACCATCACCACCAGCCAGCTGGCCACGCCGAACTCCAGGCCGCGGCGGGTCTCGGTGCGCCCCGGCAGGTGGGGCACCAGCAGGGCGAACAGCAGCCCCCAGATCAGGGTGCCCACCACGTAGTGGATGCCCCATGCCACCAGCCGGCTGTCCGCCGTGCCGAGCAGGTCCTGGGCGGCCAGGTTCATGACCTCGATGGGGTCGTACCAGGGCATGACGCCCGCCGCCAGACGCAGGATCAGGATCATGGAGATGACGAAGGTGGCCACGAAGCCGGCCAGCATCCCCCTTACCAGACGAGTGCCCATGGCGCATCTCCCGGCTGCCGTTGTGACTCCCAGTGTAGAAGCTCGCCGGGGCACGGCTCCCCGGGTGGCCAGGCCCACCGCCCGGGCCCGGAGCTCATGCGCTCCTGCCGACCCGCCGTCGGCTCATCGCAGCGTCGGATAGCCCTCGACGAAGACCCAATCGGTCTGCTGCGCCGGAACGTGACAGCCCTTGCAGGTGGCTTCGAAGCTCTCCGACACGTTCTGGTCCGGGGCGTCGGCCTTGAACAGCGCCCAGCCCCAGCCATTGCTCCAATGGGGGCCGTCGAACCGCCCCCGGGCGTCCTTGACCATCACGAACCAGACCTGCGGCTCGCCGGCCCACAGCGCCGGCCCGGTGGTCTTCTCGCCGGACTCGATCCCGCGAATCTCCTTGATGAGCACGGTGCCATCGGCGAACTCGCCGCTGTCCCGGTAAGCCCGGGCGGCCTCGGGCTGGGTGTACACATCGTGGAAGCCGGCGCCCGGGGCGTCGGCGTCATCGACCGCCCAGGAGCCCAGATGCACCCAGCCGGCCCGGGCATCCGCCGGCAGCGAGATGTTGCCCTCGCCGTCCACGTGCTCCCGGAAGGTCGTCGTCGCCAGGTCGGCGGCGAAGGCGGGGGCAGCGGTCAGGGCCAGCAGGGCCGCCAGCCCCAGGGCGTTGGTCGTCGTCATGTCCCGTTCCTCCTGTTCAGCTGACGTTTCGCGCGCCTGCGATTGACAGTGTAGGAGGCGGAATAGACGATTGGATTCCAGATGTCTTTAAAGTGCGTCCAGGAGTCTCATCATGGACCGGCTCGCCGCCCTGCTCGACCACTTCCATCTCGCCGCCAGCGTGTTCAATGCCGGCCCGCTGTGCTACAGCTCACGCCATCCGGCCCAGGCGGGCACCGGCTTCGTCCATATCCTGACCGGGGGAACGGTGCAGCTGGAACTGGCGGACGGCTCGCAGCGCCGCTTCGATGAGCCGGTGCTGATCCTGTTGGCCGCCGGCGATGCCCATCGGTTCGGGCCGGGCCCGGAGGGGGCCGAGACGCTGTGCGGGTCGTTTCGCTTCGGGGCCGGCAACCTCTGCCCGATCCATCGCGCCCTGCCGCCGCTGCTGGCGATTCCCCTGCAACGGCTGAGCGGCATGTCCGGGCTGCTGGCGCTGATGCTCGAGGAGATGCGGGAGGCGCGCTGCGGCCGGCAGGCGAGCCTGGACCGGCTGTGCGAGCTGCTGGTGATCCGCTTGCTGCGCTACCTGATGGATGCCGGCGAGGTGGATTCCGGGCTGTTGGCGGGCATGGGGCATCCCAAGCTGGTCAAGGCGCTGATCGCCATGCACGACCGGCCGGCCGCCGACTGGTCGCTGAGCGGGCTGGCCACCGCGGCGGGCATGTCACGCGCCCGCTTCGCCAGCGTCTTCCGCGACACGGTCGGCCAGCCCCCGGCCGAGTACCTGGCGCAGTATCGGCTCAGCCTGGCCAAGACCCTGCTGCGAGACGGCGTGGCGCTGGACGCCATCGCCGACCGGGTGGGCTACAGCAGCCCCTCGGCCCTGGCCAAGGCGTTCCGGCGCCGCACCGGCTACTCTCCGCTGGAGTGGCGCCGGGCCGACGCCGAGGCATCGATCCCCCAGGAGGCGCCCGAAGGCATGGCAGACGCTCGGCTCGGTCCCGGCGCAGGAGGAGGCAATCGGGAACGCTCAGGGGCAGCCCCAGCGACGTCAAGGAAATAAAACACGAAAGTCTTTGACCCACGCCGCCAGGCGTGACACCGTGGCGTCAGTTGGTTGGCAAGTCGCATGGTTCCAGCAGCTTTCGAATCCTTTCGATCGCCTGTAATTGTATTTCTTGTTTTACCCGCTGCTCATCTGGGTGATACCAGAAACTTTACAAGGCGCTAAGCGCGAGAGGTTTATTCATGGCTACTGGCACCGTCAAGTGGTTCAACGATTCCAAGGGTTTCGGCTTCATTTCTCCTGCCGATGGCAGTGACGACGTGTTCGCCCACTTCTCCGAAATCCAGGCTGAAGGCTTCAAGTCCCTGCAGGACGGTCAAAGCGTCTCCTTCGACGTGACCCAGGGCAAGAAAGGCCTCCAGGCCTCGAATATCAAAGCGATCGCCTGATCCCAGGATCACGCACGCTTTCGAACCTCAACGGTTCGATGATCAGGGCCCGCCTAGCGGGCCCTGATGCGTTGTATGCCCGCCAAACCTACCGGCACCCGACACGCAGCCGTCCCGAATCCCCGGGCGACGGCAGCGCTGGCGGAGCATGGCCGGCCCGCCCGGGACGCCTACGCGAAAGGGGGAGACGGCCCGCGTCTCCCCCTTCCCTGCCCCGGCGCGAGTCACGATGAGGTCTCGAGCCTGTCCTGGGTCTTCGTCTCGAAGTCGCCGGCGTCGTGGCGCTCGTGGAGCTGCAGCGCCGGGTCGCCGAAGGTGCGGTTGACCATGCGGCCGCGCTGCACCGCCGGGCGGGCGTCGATCGCCCTGGCCCAGCGCAGCACGTGCGCGTACTCGTGCACGCTCAGGAACTCGGCGGCGTCGTAGAGCCGGCCCAGCACCAGCTGGCCGTACCAGGGCCAGGCGGCCATGTCGGCGACGGTGTAGTCGTCGCCGGCGAGATACTTCGTCTCGGCCAGGCGGCGGTTCAGCACGTCCAGCTGGCGCTTGGTCTCCATGGCGTAGCGGTCGATGGGATACTCGAGCTTCTCCGGCGCATAGGCGTAGAAGTGGCCGAAGCCGCCGCCGACGAAGGGCGCGCTGCCCATCTGCCAGAACAGCCAGTTCAGGGTCTCGGTGCGCCCGGCCAGCTCGCCGGGCAGGAACTCCTCGAAGCGCTCGGCCAGGTAGAGCAGGATGGCGCCGGACTCGAACACCCGGATCGGCTCGGCGGGGCCGTGATCGACCAGCGCCGGGATCTTGGAGTTGGGGTTGATCTCGACGAAGCCGCTGCCGAACTGGTCGCCCTCGCCGATGCGGATCAGCCAGGCGTCGTACTCGGCGTCCCGGTAGCCGAGCTCGAGCAGCTCCTCGAGCATCACCGTGACCTTCACCCCGTTGGGCGTGCCCATGGAGTAGAGCTGGAAGGGATGCTCGCCCACCGGCAGCGCCCGCTCGTGGGTCGGCCCGGCGACGGGGCGGTTGACGCCGGCGAAGGTGCCGCCGCTGGCCTTCTCCCAGGTCCAGACTCTCGGCGGGGTGTAGTCGTTGCCTTGGCGCATGCGGCCTCCTCGATGGCGAATGGCGTGGCTCGGCCTGTCGGGTGGTGACAGATTAGCGTCCTATCAACCTCTCGCCAGACCATAGCCCGTCACGGCGGCGCGGGAAACCATCGAGACGATAGCCGGGCCCTATCGCGGCCCTGCTGCCCGAGACGATGGCCGGACGCGTCACGCACTGAGCGGGGCGACGGCGCCCCTCCCGCCTCAGCGGGCCGCCCGCTGCCAGGCGCGGCGCGCCTCGCGACCGAGGCCCCGGGGCAGGACGAGGCGCGTGGCGCCGAGGTAGCCGAGAAACGCACCAGCGGCCGACTCGAGCGCCTCGGCCAGGCCCTCGGGCAAGCGAGCCGGCGAGATGTCGGGCTCCCAGTGCCAGGCGAGGATCGTCAGGGTGCCCTGCTGGCACTTGGCGTCGAAGCGGGCCACGAAGCGCTCGCCCCACAGCACCGGGAGCACGTAGTAGCCCCAGCGGCGCCGGGCCTGGGGCTTGTAGACCTCCCAGACGTAGTCGAAGGCGAACAGCCGGGCGACGCCGCCGCGGTCCCACATCAGCGGATCCAGCGGCGCGAGAAAGCGCACCTCCCGCGCCGGGGCGGCCGCCGAGTCGGGCGCTTCCTCCAGTGCCGCGAGGGCCTCGGGGGTCGTCCAGTAGGTCGTGCCCTCCACGTCGAGCGCGACCAGCTCACCCCGGGCGATCGCCCGGGCGGCGATGCGATCGCGCTCCGCACGGGGACACGGCAGCGACCAGACGGCGCCATCGGCGGCGGGGCGCAGCAGGCCGGCGGCCTGCACGCGCCGCACCACCAGCCGATGCAGGGCCTCGTCGTCGGCGACGTCCGCCGCGCCTGCCCCCTGGGGCAGCACCCGCTCGGGCAGGTCGTAGGCATGGCGGCCGCCGACGCGATGGTGGGTCATCAGGTGCCCGGCATCCCACAGCGCCTTGAGCAGGTGCCGCGAGCGCTTGGGGCCGTACCAGCTGCCGCGCAGGGCGGGATCGGCCCGCTGGTCGCCGAGCTCGAGGCTGGTCGAGGGCCCCTGGCGCTCGACCTGCGCCACCAGGGCGCGGGCCTCCGGCGCGTCGACGTCCACGCCCCGCCGCTGCCAGCGCCGGGCGAACCAGCGGTGGAACGGCGCCTGGGCCCACCACTCCGCGGGACGGATCAGGCTGGCCTACTTGTCCCAGCCGTCGACCAGCCACCGCAGCCCGTAGGCCGCCTGCTGCCAGTCGCCCTGGCGATAGCCGGGCACCCGGGCCTGCAGCACCAGGTCCGGGTTGGTGCCGACCGGCGCCAGGGGATCGAACTGGATGGTGCCCAGCCGGTGGATGACGCTCGCCAGCGGCGCCGGCCGGCAGTGATAGCGCACCAGCAGCCGGCGGGCGTCGACGCGCGTCAGGGAGAGGCGTTGGGGGGCGGTCATCGGCAATCCTTGTCCCGGCATCGTCGCGAAAGTTCGCCCATCCTAGGGGAAAGCGCGGTGTTTGGCTCGGGCATGCTCGCACCTCCCTACCCGGCCAACCGGCATCGACACGAGACGCAGGCCTGCCCCAGGCTCCCATTGACATCCCTGCCTCAGCTGCATACGTTGACCGTAGCGCCGATTTGACCCTCAGCTTGCGGGCGCTCTACAAGTTCCGCTAAAGCGATCGCCACGGGCCCGCCTTAGCACAAGCTGAGCGGGCTTTTTTGTTGCCCGACATCCGGGCCACCGCCGATTTAAGCACCAACTTGCGGGCGGGATAGAAATGCAGCTAAAGCGGCGCACGGCTCCTCTCCCCTGGGTCGGCGTCTGCCGTCCACCGCAGGGGATACGGAGACCGACATGAATCCTCACCTTCATTCTGCACAAGGGGGGCCGCGCCCCGCCTCCATCGACCGCCCTCTCACCGGCTCCCGCCGTCAGGCGGCTGGGTTGCTGGACAGCCTGGCAGAGGATGACCTCGTCCGCCCGGAGCTTCGCAATGACGCCATCCTGGCGTCGGCGCGGCGCACCGCGACCGGCACGCCGCGTGCCACGCTCCACCAGGCGGCCGGTTCGCGGCCCCTCGATGCTCGCTTCGAGGAGGAAGAAGCGTGAGCGCCGAGGCGCCGACCAGCAAGGTCACCACGGGCAGACGCCGCTCGATCCAGTAGTCCAGCAGCGCCGCCGCCCGGGCCGAGCCCGGCGCCGTGGCCGAGTGCCACTCCGCCAGGGTGCCGAGCTCCCGGACCCGGGCGCGGATCAGCCGCATCAGCCGGGCGGCGACGGCACGGGGCACCACGGCGTCGAACAGCGCCACCTTGTTCGGTTAGCAGCGGTAGAGGTTGCAGGCGGAGAGGCCAGCCTCGCGTCCCCTGGATTGGCAACGGCTCGCCGAACTGCCCTGGAGTCTGCCGCCCCCCATCAATTGCGGGAGGCGTCGGCGTACGGTTGCTGCACGCAGAGAGCGCCTCCGAAGCACAAGCGCGTGGTGAGGTAGAGCTCCTCAACTGGTGCTCGACGATTCGCCCCGCTCGTCGCTCGAGATCCTTCGCTGTGCGATACCGGAGCCTTGCCCACAGCCCCCTAATCCGTGCGGTATCCCACCTCGATATGCGTCTTGCCCGACAACCGATAGATCGCGACGTGCTCGTGCATTGGTAGGGACTTCATCCAACGGCGAAAGTCGGATGGTGTAACGTCGTCCGGCATTCCCCTGGCAAAGGTGGCATCGTCCGCCGCCGCCCTGTACAACGTGAATCCGTCCAACCGGTTCCGATAGAAGGCCGCGACATCTTCGACAGTATCTGAGGTAGTCATCATGACGACGGATACCGCTCCTTCCCCTAGCGGCTCGCCGTCGATCCCGGGAAGGCCGCTCGTATCCTGGTGGTGCGCCGTCAGTTCATGATCCGGATATAACGGGAGGGTCACCTCGTCCCGCGTCGCTTCGGCGTCCTGAGCCATGACGGCCTTGGCGTCCTCGAGCCTACGCATCGCCTCCTCGGGAGCGGGGGCAGGCGTTGCGCCATCGGCATGGGACTGGCACGACTGCAACTCGGCCTCCGATACGCCGGTGCGCTGTCGGGTCTGGCGACCGATGCAATCGCCGAAGGCGGCCATATGCTCTTGCTCTGCTGGGGCGAAGTGTTCCGCACAGGCTTGCACCACCTCCTCCGCAAGGCGTCCACACCGGGATGTCTCGACGCCCAGGCAGGAGGCCATCTCCCCCTCCGAACAGGACTGTGTCAACTGTTCCCTGACTCGCTCGAGCCCCTGTTCACGGTCGATCGCATAGGCGGGCACTGCCGTGACCACTCCAAGCGTCAGAAGCAACGCGTATCTGCTCAGCATCATGATTCAACACTCCTTATCGATGCTCCTCACCCAATGCATGGGGAGGTTCTGGTGACAGCCACGAGAACGTCCGCTCCAGGAAGGCACGGCCATGGCCCCGTTGCCAGACACCATGGGCCATGATGACGTTCTCGGGATCGTAGGCGAGCAAGCGGCGGACAGCGGCTCGCGCCTCTCGCCGCCGGAAGGTGGACAACCGCACCTCGAGCGGGGCCTTCGGCGCCGCCTCGGTGATGCTCCACAGGTGGGCAATGAGCCGCTGCCACGGCGCCCAATGGCGCCCCAGGAAGTCACGGCTCAAGGCCTCGCTCAGATCGGCCAACAGGGCCGTACGAGATTGCCGATGGAAGAACATCATCTCGTCAAGCAAGGGGGAACCGCGAAACTGGACGTGCTCGAGGGTGCCGCGCCAGGCAACCGGTGGCGTGTCGTCCAGGACGCCATCGAAGCGCAGGTCACGGCATTTCCGGACCGTTGACGGCATGCCCCAAAGCTTGGCTGCCGGAAAGGCCGCCCGCCAATCCGCCAGGCCGAGATGATGAAGCTTGTTGGGGCTGACCAGATGCGCCACCGCCCCCAGCCCCGACACCTCGGTCATCAGTTCGTCGTCCAAGGGAATGGGCGACCATACCCATAACGTTCCATTCGGCAGGCGCACGAGCACGCTGCGGGTGGGATAGGGAAATCCATAGAAGCTGACTATAGGGCCCTCCACTATCCAGACGTCGCTGTCGACTCGCACCAGCCGGGAAGGTTGAAGCATCTCTGTTCCTCGCCAACGAAGCATCATCCTGCACCAGGGCCGACACCAGGCCGCCTAGTCTACGCCGGCGCTACGCGGAGGAAGCCCCGCACCAGGCGCACGACACGATCCGCGATGTCATCGATCTCGGCCTGCGTGCCTATCAGCGCCGGCAGCAGCCGAATGGTCTTGTCGCGGGTGACGTTGATCAGCAACTGCTGCTCCCTCAATGCCCGCGTGACCAGTTCGGAGCAGGGACGATCCAGCTCGATACCCACCATCAAGCCATGCCCCCGAATGGCCACGACGGCCTGCTGATCGGCCAAGCCCGCCTGCAGTGACTCGAGCAGGCGGCGCCCCAGCACGGCGGCATGGGACACGAGCCGTTCGCGTTCGATGAGATCGAGCACCACACAACCTACCCGGCACGCCAAGGGGTTGCCGCCGAACGTCGAGCCATGCTGGCCCGGCACGAACAGTTCCGCCGCCTGATCGCGCGCCAGGCAGGCCCCAATGGGCAGCCCATTGCCCAGTCCCTTCGCCACCGTAACGACATCCGGCAACGCCTCCGCATGCTGATAGCCGAACCAGGCGCCGGTTCGCCCGAGCCCCGCCTGGACCTCGTCCATCATCAGCAGCCAGTCGTGCTCCCGGCACAGCCGCCGGAGCTCGCGGAGATACGCCGTGGAGGCGACCCGCACGCCCCCCTCGCCCTGCACGGACTCGATCAGGACCGCCACGACGTCGCGGGTCTCGTTCGCGACCCGCCGCAGTGCATCGATATCGTCGTATGGCACCCGCACGAAACCCGGCATCAGGGGCTCGAAGCCTCGATGCACCGCGGGGTTGCCGGTGGCGGCCAGGGTCGCGAGGGTGCGGCCATGGAAGCCGTTCTCCATGACCAGCACCCGAGGCGAGGCCACTCCGCGGCGGTGTCCGTGCAAGCGCGCCAGCTTCAGCGCCGTCTCGTTGGCTTCGGCGCCCGAGTTGCAGAAGAAGGCACGCTGCATGCCGGCGAGCGAGCACAGCCGTCGCCCCAGCCGCTCCTGCCACTCGATGCTGTAGAGGTTGGAGGTATGCACCAGCCGCCGGGCCTGATCGGCGATGGCCTCGGCAACCTCCGGGTGCGCGTGCCCCAGGTTCGTGACGGCCACCCCGGCGATCGCATCCAGGTACGCCCGACCGTCGGCGTCCCAGAGATAGACCCCCTTGCCCCGTTCGAAGACGACGGGTTCCCGCGCATAGGCCTGCATCAGATGCGGCGAGGGCTCGGCGACTCGCGGCGTGGCGCCCAGCTCCACGTCGGGCTCTGCTGTCGAGTTCATGTTAGCGTCCTGAAGATGGGTTCCCTGCCGATGACGCGCATGCCATCGGGTCCCGTTTCCAACCAGCGCCGCCCTTCCTCGGCGGCCTGGAATCCCGGCTCGATACCCTCGCCAGCGGCGAGCCAGTCGGCGGTCGCCCGGACCAGGTGCTGGCGCCAGGCCGGTCCGTATCGACATGCCCCAGCCGCCGAACGACGAGGCAGTGATCGACATGCTCGAAGCTCCGTCACCAGCACGGGCCGAGGCATGGGCCACGGCCTACCCTGCGACGGGTATTCATGCCTCCTCCAGGCCATCCAGCCAGGTCGAGAAGACCGCACGCGCCGCCACCGTCAGCCGTTCGCCCAATTGTCCGGCGTCTCGACGCAAGGTGCGCGGGTCGATGCCGGCCTGCTCCAGTTCACCGGCATGTCCCACCAGCCAACGCTCGATCTCGTTCACATCGGCCTCCAGGTGGAACTGCAGCCCCAGCACGTTGCGCCCGATCGAGAAGGCCTGATGGGCGCCGACCGCGGTACTGGCCAGCCAGGCCGCCCCTTCCGGGATCTCGCACTGGTCGCCGTGCCAGTGCAGCACCGGCGTATCGCCGAGCGGAGCCAGTACCGAGTGCTCTCCCTCGGGCGTCAGGGTGAGCGGGGCGAAGCCGATCTCCTTGACGCCCAGGGGCAACACCTCCGCTCCCCGGGCCCGGGCGATGAGCTGGGCCCCCAGACAGATGCCGAGCAGGGGCCTCCCGGAGGCCAGGCGCCGGCGCACGACGCCCAGCTCGCGCTCGAGGAAGGGATAACGCTCGTCATCGCAGGCGCCGAGGGGGCCACCCAGGACGATGAGCAGGTCGGGCCGTTGCGCCTCGCGGCCGCCGAGGTCATCGCGGGAGGGATCGAGGTATGTCACCGCATAGCCGCGCTCGTGAAGCACGGTCTCCAGGGTGCCGAGATCCTCGAAGTGGATGTGACGGAGGGCTAGCGCTGTCTTCATGCTGGACATCCTTGGCCGGGGAGAAGAGACGTGAGCTAGGGGGAGGGCCAGAAGTGGCTATCGGGCAGGCGCCGGGCGCCATAGATCGCCTGCCCCACGCGGACGACCGTGGCGCCCTCCTCGATGGCGACCTCGAAGTCACCGGACATGCCCATCGACAGCTCGGCCACCCCGTCGCCGTCGGGTACCTCCTGCCGAATCCGGTCCCGCAGCTCCCGTAGCCGAACGAAGCACTGCCGCACCCGCGGGACATCCGGCGAGAACAGCGCCAGCGTCATCAGGCCACGCACGCGAAGGGCGGAATACGCCGGCAGCCGACGCACGAAGGCCTCGACCGCCTCCGGCGGCAGGCCATACTTGCTCGATTCCCCCGAGGTGTTGACCTGGACGAAGACGTCGAGACTGCGGCCCAGTGCCTGCAGGCGCCGGTCCAGCGCCTCGGCCACGCGCAGGCTGTCCAGGGCCTGGAACTCGGAGGCGAAGCGCGCCACTTGCTTGGCCTTGTTCGTCTGAAGGTGTCCGACGAGTGACCACCGCAGATCCTGGTCGGACAGCGCCTGCCACTTGCGATGGGCCTCCTGCACCTTGTTCTCGCCCAGTTCCCGGAAGCCCGCCTCGACGGAGAGCCGGATGCGAGCCTCATCCACGGTCTTGCTGATCGGCAACAGACGCACCTCGGCAGGATCCCGGTCGACACGTCGGCAGGCCCGGGCGATGCGCTCGCGGACGCTGGCCAGGTTGCGGGTGAAGTCCTCGCGCGTCCTGGCTTGCGGATAAGGCGACGGATCGGCGACGCCACAGGGGGATGAAGCGCTCAAGATCGGGACCCTCCCTGGCAGTTCGAAGCGAGACTGTACGGGCTGGCGGGAGCCCTCTAGAATTTCACTATGTCAGATTAAAGTATGTCATAGGACAAAATGCAAATCACCGGAAAATCCGCCGCCGAGATCTTCGACAGCGTTCGCCTGCTGGCCCAGTCGGGCCGGCTGCAACCGGGTCAGGCGCTGCCCCCCGTGCGCGACCTGGCCGCCAGGCTGGACGTCAACCGCAACACGGTGGCGGCCGCCTACAAACGACTGGTCACCGCCGGGATCGCCGTCACACGAGGGCGCCTGGGCACGGTCATCCGCGAGCCGCCCAGGCTGGGCGAACAGGAAGGCGCCGCCCCGGACACGCGCCTCAGCGATGTCGCGAGCGGCAATCCCAATCCCGACTGGCTGCCGGATATCACCGAGGCGGTGGTGCGAGCGGGCTACCGGCCGCGGTTGTACGGCGAGGCCACCGTCGATCCGGGCCTGGTCACCTACGCCCGCCAGTGGTTCGCGGGGGACGTCCCCGAGCGACACGAGTTCGAACTGGCCCACGGCGCCGTGGATGCCATCGAACGGCTCCTCGCCGCGCACCTCGTGGCCGGTGATCGAGTGGTGGTGGAGACCCCCTGCTTCCTGGGCAGCCTCAATGTGTTGCGCGTCGCAGGCCTGGAGCCGGTGGGGGTGCCGGTCGACCGCGAAGGCATGCGCGTCGACGCCCTCGAGCACGCCCTGTCCGCCGGGGCGCAGGCGGTCATCCTGACGCCGCGCGCGCACAACCCGACGGGATGCGGCCTGAGCGCCCGACGCGCCCGGGCGCTGAGGCGGGTCCTCGAGCGCCACCCGCACGTGCTGATCGTGGTGGACGATCATTTCGCCCTGCTGGCAGACACGAGCTACCACTCGGTGATTCCCGAGTCGGCGCAGCGCTGGGCACTGGTGCGCTCCCTCTCCAAGTCCCTCGGACCGGATCTCCGCATCGCGCTCATCGCCAGCGACCCGCAGACGGCCCAGCGCCTGCGGTTGCGTCTCGCGCCGGGATCGACCTGGGTCAGTCACCTCCTGCAGGACATCGCGCATGCCTGCCTGACCGACGACGCCGTGGCATCGCGCATCGCCCTGGCACGGGAGGATTACGCGCGGCGCCGCCGCCGGCTGGTCGCCGCCCTGGCGGATCGGGGCCTCACCGCCGCCACGCCCGCCGATGGCCTGAACCTGTGGATCCCCCTGGCGCGGGATAGTCGCCCCCTCGTCTTCGCCCTGGCCAAACGGGGCTGGCTCGTTCGCGGCGGCGAGGCGTTCGGCGTCGGCGAGCCTGTGCATGGCCTACGGATCACGGTATCGGAACTCGACGAGCCACAGGCCGGGCAGTTGGCCGATGACCTTCGGGATAGCGCCCAGGAAGGCGGAGATGACGGCCCGATGGGTGGATAGGCGACGCCGTCGCCTCGCCCGCGAAGATGCCATGGCCACGGCAGCCGTTCATCGCTTGATCGGACGACTTCCTTCCAGCGACCGAGGCGCTTGCCATCACCCCGCTAGCACCCCGCCAGCAGCGCCTCCAGGCCGGCGAGCTGGTAGCGCCAGAAGGCCGCGAAGGCCGCGCGGATCTCGTCCGCATCGTCATGCGCGCGCAGGATCGCGACGATCATGTCCAGGGTGCTCGAGAACAGCTGCACCAGCACCACCCGCGGCACGGGACCCGAGCCCTCCCCGGCGGTCCGCGAGGCGACATAGGCGTCGGCCAGGCGGGTGAGCTCCCGCACGATCAGCGGCCGCACATGGGCCAGGGCGGAGCCCTCGGCCCCGGCCAGCAGGATCACCACGGGCAGGCGCCGCTCGATCCAGAACGCCAGCAGGGCCTCTGCCCGGGCCGAGCCCGGCGCCGTGGCCGAGCGCCAGTCGGCGAGGGTGCCGAGCTCGCGGACCCGGGCGCGCATCAGGCGCAGCAGCCGGGCGGCGACGTCCCGGGGCACCACGGCGTCGAACAGCGCCGCCTTGTTCGGATAGTAGCGATAGAGGTTACCGGTGGACACCCCGGCCTCGGCGGCGATGTCGGTCAGCCGCGCCGCGGCGAAGCCGTCCCGCGCGAAGGCCTCGGCCGCGGCGGCCAGGATGCGGGTGCGAACGGCGGTCTTGAGGGTCTGGGGCATGGCCTACTCCACCCCCTTCGGCCGGCGGTGGTGCCAGGGCGCCGCCCGCTCGAGCTCCAGGGCCAGGCCCAGCAGCCGCGCCTCCTGGCCCAGCGGGGCGGCGAAGTGCGAGCCGATCGGCAGGCCCCTGGGCGAGACATGCAGCGGCACCGACATGGCCGGCCAGCCGGCGATGGAGGCGATGGCGGTGTAGCCGGCCAGGGCCTCGGTGAAGGCCGCCGCCTCCTCGAAGGGCTGGGTGCCGCCGTGGCGGCCCAGCGGGAAGGCGGGAAAGGCCACGGTGGGGCACAGCAGGACATCGAACCCGGCCATGGCGCGATCCGCCGCGTCGGCGGCTGCCTGCAGCGTCGCCGCCGCCTGTGCGCCCGCCTCGGGCGGCAGGTCCCGGGCGCGCGCGATCAGCTCGCGGGTGTAAGGCTCCAGGCGCGCCTCGTCGAACGCCGGCCCCATCAGGGCGCGCAGCTGCTCGCAGGCGCCACCCAGGGTCAGCGCCGCCGAGGCGAAGAAGGCATCCCCCGCGGCCCGGGCATCAAACCGCGGACCCTCGGTGTCCACCACCTCGTGGCCCAGCGACTCGCAGAGCCGCCGGGTCGCCTCCAGCGCCGCCGCCACCTCCGGCTCGGGCCGGGTGCCGTCGGCGGTGCGCCGGTAGAGGCCGATGCGCAGCCGTCGGCGCAGCGGCTCGGTCACCCGGCCGACCTTCCCGCCCGGCAGGCCCGCCTCGTCGCGTTCCACCACCGACAGCCAGGTGGCGCTGTCGCGCACGCTGCGCGACACGCAGTGCTCGCTGATCAGCCGGGTGAAGGGGGTGTCGGCGGGCTGGCCGGTGGACAGGTGCCGCCCCCGGCTGGGCTTGAAGCCGAACAGCCCGCAGAAGGACGCCGGGCCGCGGATCGAGCCGCCCCCGTCGGAGGCGTGGGCGATGGGCACCATGCCGGAGGCCACGGCGGCCACCGCCCCGCCGGACGACCCGCCGGGCGAGCGTTCGAGATCCCAGGGATTGCGGGTGGCCCCGCAGGCCAGGGTCTCGGTGGTGCCCAGCAGGCCGAACTCCGAGGTGGTGCTCTTGCCCAGCACGATCAGCCCGCTGGCGTCCAGCGCCTCGGTATAGGCCGAGCCGGCCGGCGGCACCTGCCCCCGGAACAGCCGCGAGCCCATCCCGAGCGGCAGGCCGGGATAGGCGACGAGATCCTTCAGCAGCGTCGGCACCCCGGCGAAGGGCCCCGTCGTCCCGCAAGTCCGCGCCTTCTCCCGGGCGAGCTCGGCGTCGCTCGCCGCCACCGCGTTGATCGCCGGGTCCAGCCGCTCGATGCGGCGGAGGGCCGCCTCCACCAGCTCCGGCGGCGTGACCTCGCCTCGCTGGACCAGCCGCGCCTGGGCCGTGGCGTCCAGGCGGTCCAGGTCGTCCTCGTTATGGCTGGCGACGCGATCGGTGGTCATGGTGCCCTCCTCGTCCCTACTACAAGTAAAAAGCGAATGCGTTATTCACTTTAGTCCCGAATCCCGAATTCGCCAGCCCAAACTGGCTGCTTCCAATAGCCTTGGAGATACTTGGCTCGGGCACCGCGCCATTCGGCTCATGGCGCCAACCCCCTCAACGACGCACGGCCATCGAGATCAGCTCGCCCGAGCGAAACGCGCCAGCCGCACGTCCACGGTAAGGGAAAGCGAGGTCAGCGCCGCGGCCCTCTCGCGCCCCTCGGCGCCGGCGCGGTGCAGGTGCGGCGTCATGGCCAGCAGGTCGGCGATGGGCGCGGCGCCCTCGAGCTCGATGGCGTAGCGCAGCGTCTCGCAGGAATGCCGCGTGAAGCCGTCGGGCGCGGCCGCGTCGCCCTCGCGGGGCGGCTTCACGCTCGGGTAGATGATCTCGCGCAGCTCGCGCAGGTGGTCCGGCCCGGCCTCGACCAGCAGCAGCTCGCCGCCGGGCTTCAGCACGCGGGCGAACTCCGGATAGACGGGGAAGCCGAACAGGCACAGCACGCGGTCCAGGCTGCCGGCCTGGACCGGCAGGTGCGCGTTGGTGCCCACCACCCAGGTGGCACCCTGGTGGAGCTTGGCGGCGGCCAGCACCGCCCACTTGGAAATATCCACGCCCAGCAGGGCCAGCGCCGGCGCGTCATTCTGCCCTTCGGCGACCTCGACCAGCTCGCGCAGATAGAAACCCTCGCCGCAGCCGGCATCCAGGCAACTAAGCGTGCCGCAGGCCGGCGCTTCCGCCAGCACGGCGCGGCTCACCGCCTCGGCGATGGGCCGATAGTGGCCGGCCTCGAGGAAGCGCCGGCGCGCCGCCACCATCGCCTTGCTGTCGCCCGGGTCCCGGGAGCGCTTGTTCTGTACCGGCAGCAGGTGCACGTAACCCTGGCGGGCGATATCGAAGCTGTGCCCGGCCGCGCAGCGCCAGGCGCCATCGCTTCTCTCCAGCGGGTCGCCGTCCAGCGGACAGGCCAATGCCTCGAAAGATGAGGTGCTCATGGGTCGCCCATCCCCTTCCTTTGCTGCATTCATTGCGCGAGGCACAACGCGCTCATGCCGCGGCGGTGTTCATGATCGCGTCATCGAACCCTACCCGATGGCGCGCGGTGGGCGACATTATACGCGGGCGGCCAGCCTTCCGACGGCGGCGATGGTCTCGTCGCGCTTGACCAGCCGCGCCTGGGCCGTGGCATCCTGATCTTACCCATCAACCGTGGAAACGTGTCGCTGGACACCAAGTTTTATCACACCTCACCTATATTCCGAGGCATTCTTTCCCCTCCACCTTCAAACAACCAGCTTCAGATCTCGTTCAACCCCTTTATCTTTAACTGAGCTCAAAGCAGGCCAACTTCTTAAACTGCTGATATCAAGCTTATTTTCCAACAACCCTTGCTTAACCATTTCCACACTCTCTTCAAGCTTACCCATCACAGAGTAAACAGCAGCCTTGACAAAGTAATTCCTACTTCCTCCAAGCTGTGCCTCGAGCCTTGCCTTATCAACTTTTCTCCCCATATTCTTGCAAGCCAGCTCGTAGTTCACTATTTCAGCTGTATAAGATTTATCGAAGTTCACTTTCCTCAAAAAACCTTGCAAGACCTCCCTGGCCTCTGAATTCCTATCCAGCTTAATCAAATAGTATGCCTCTGTAGCAACATTGAAGCCACTCCCCCCATGCAAACTCTGCAGAGATTTAACTGCCTCCAAAGCTTTAGCATAGAACCCAAACTCATCATAGTACTTTATCTTAGACTCCAGGCTGGCTACCGCAGTAAACTCTTTATCTACCTTCTCAATAACCTCTTTAGATTTTGACTCATCTTGCAGCGCTATGTAACAGTCCAAAAGGAGGCTAAGGGACTGGTAATCTAAATCCGAATAATGAATCTTCCCTAGCATAGATACGGCACGTTCAAAATCCCCCAGCCTCTTCGCAACTACCGATGCACAACGAAAGATCGCGGAAGGGTTCTTATAAAGGTCTTTCTTCTCACATAGCTCATCGACAATCGCACCAAACTCACACTCGGCCCCCATCACATCCGCAGAATATACCGCTAGCGAGAGGTAACCTGTAAACCGGTAATTTTCAACGCACTCTTTATGCGAAAGAATATCTTCAAAGAACTCTTGAACACTATCTTTACAGCCTTTATCCCCAAGATGCTTAGAGTTTAGAGCTATGTAATTCTTTGTGTACGGCCCCTGTTTTTTCAGATCATTCAGAAGACGCGTTTTTTCAGCGTCTTTTTCTTCTTCGCTAACACTTTTTTTGCTTATTAAAGAAAACTTCTTTGCCCAACTACGATTAGTGTTAGAAGGATTCAACTCCAGACTGCGATCAAGAGCTCTCTGAGCCTCTTCCAATTTCAACTCTTTGTCATCAACATCACCTTTCTCCAAACTTTCAATCAAAGCCCCTGCAAGCAAATCATAGTTACTGAAATCATAACCATCAATATCAATAGCCTTCTTTAATATGGCAGCCTTTTCTGTGAAATTAAACTCCATAGATGCCATTGCAGAGTAAGGAAAAGTATCATTTTTATCATATGATATCAGCTCTTTATAACACCCCCTTGCACTTTCATCTTGATTTGAAGCTCTGTAGGCACGAGCAACAGACTTCAAAAGCAAAGCATACAAATCTGGGCTGGGCGACTTATTCAACTCTTCCTCGCCAAGCTTAACAGCATCATGATACTTGTCATCCCCAATAAGGCTCTCTATTTGTATAAGCATTGAGAACTCATGATCCTCAAGATTCGTAGCCTTATTTTTCTCATTCATCTCCTGAATCAGCTTTGATATATTGTTTTTAGTCTTTTGCTTCTCCAGCCTTTCTATATCATTTCTTATTATATCTGAAGAGCTTTTCAGCAGAGCACTGTTGGATGTATACGACTCAATTATTTTGCTGGTTTTGTTTTTCACCAAACCATCTTCTAAAGAAAGAGGCTCACAAAGATCACTATTCAGCTTGGCAAACAGCTCATCGAACCCATCGATCACAACATAATAAACCCTTTCTTTCCAAAGCAGCTTTCTTAAATCCTCAGAAATATAATCCCCTTTCCTAAAACACCAATACAGGCCGTGCGATAAAAAATCATCGAACCGAAGGATATGGTTAACCACATCCATAATAGATCGATCACTCCCAGAATAGCCTGCAACAATCAAACCCTGACCTTTCAGTAACTCCACAAACTTGTCTTTTATATTCTCCTCTAAAGACTCCGTCTCCCTAAGGGAACTTTTTATATCATCAAAAAGATAATCTCCATGGAGCTTTACGATCTTAGGCCTGCTGGAGGTTTTATTTAAGCTCGAAACAGATGAATCATGCGCACAAAGCATAGGCCTTTTATCGGAATAATGATAAAAAGCCTCATTAACCAAATCATCGAAGTTTGTGGTAAATATAGTATTTATGTAGCTATTTTTAACCAAATTAACTAGGTAAGCATACCCTATCGAAGGTATCTTATCAGCCACCAGCTGCTCAATAAACATTCTCCTTTGACTTGGGAGATCGTATTTTTTCTCAAAAAGAGATGAGTACTCATTACTAGAATTAAACCAACTAGAATGATTCTTAGAAAAATAATCTGTAGCAACCTCCGACGAGTAACCTTCCAGATCACCATTAAACTCAGAATACAGCTCCCTCTTCCACCCCTCTATCAACTCACCTCCAGAAGGTATGCCAGAAGAAACTGAGCATCCCGCGCCTAACAGGACGCAATAATTAGGGGCCAGCTCCACCCTAGTCTTTAAAAACCTAACCAGATCCTCTACTGACCTTGATTTATTAGGGTTTTGCTTAGCAAAATCTTCGATCTTCATGAAAACTTTCCATCTAAGAATTAAATCAACTCTTACAAAATAGCAAAGAACACCACTCCATGGGAATAAAAACATCTCAAAAAAGTAAGCAGTCACTCACCAAAAGCATCACAGCCAGGCTTGCAGCCAACAAGGCTCGGCGGTCTCAATGACCAAGTGCAACACGTGTGATCTTGTCCAGCAGCAGTGGACACTTCGTTAAGACAGTACACTGAGACGAGGTGACCCATGGCAAGGTAAGCGCTTCGATGAAGAAGCCCCGTACCCGCTACTCCCAGGACCACAAGGCCGAATCCTTGGCGCTCGCCGACCGTGTCGGCATCAGTGCTGCCGCCCGAGAGCTAGGCCTCCAATCCAGCCAGCTCTACCAATAGTGGACCAAGGCCCAACAGCAGCAAACCGCTTCAGTCCGCGAGCAAGCCTTGACCGACGAGAATGCCCGGCTCAAGCACTAACTGGCCGAGAAATCGGAACAGCACAAGGTGCCCACCCTTTCCCTGCGACTCCTTTCGCGTTGTGCTCTCCTGCTCCTGCCTATCGGCCGCCACCTTGGGGGCTGAAGCCTAGTTAATCTTAGACAGATCACGTTTGGCAACAAAAAAGCCTGCCGATAACGGCAGGCTTTCGTATGACGCAGGTGATGCTTTGGGGCTAGGCGGCGCTCGTCCGCCCTGCCCTGGCGATCACTCCCACTCGATGGTCGCCGGCGGCTTGCTGCTCACGTCGTAGGTGACGCGGGAGACGCCGCTGAGCTCGTTGATGATGCGGTTGGAGACCTTCTCCAGCAACTCGTAGGGCAGGTGCGCCCAGCGCGCGGTCATGAAGTCGATGGTCTCCACGGCGCGCAGGGCGATGACCCACTCGTAGCGGCGGCCGTCGCCGACCACGCCCACGGACTTCACCGGCAGGAAGACGGCGAAGGCCTGGCTGGTCTTGTGGTACCAGTCGGCGTTGTGCAGCTCCTCGATGAAGATGGCGTCGGCCTCGCGCAGGATGTCGGCGTATTCCTTCTTCACCTCGCCGAGGATGCGCACGCCCAGGCCCGGCCCCGGGAAGGGGTGGCGATAGACCATGTCGTAGGGCAGGCCGAGCTCGACGCCGAGCTTGCGCACCTCGTCCTTGAACAGCTCGCGCAGCGGCTCGACCAGCTGGAGCTTCATGGTCTCGGGCAGGCCGCCGACGTTGTGGTGCGACTTGATGACGTGCGCCTTGCCGGTCTTGGCGGCGGCGGACTCGATCACGTCCGGGTAGATGGTGCCCTGGGCGAGGAAGTCCACGCCCTCGATCTTGGCGGCCTCGGCATCGAAGACGTCGATGAAGGTGTTGCCGATGATCTTGCGCTTCTCTTCGGGGTCGGCCACGCCCTGGAGCTTGCCCAGGAACTGGTCCTCGGCGTCGACGCGGATCACCCGCACGCCCATGTGGCTGGCGAAGGTCTCCATCACCTGGTCGCCCTCGTCCTTGCGCAGCAGGCCGTTGTCGACGAACACGCAGGTCAGCTGGTCGCCGATGGCCTTGTGCAGCAGGGCCGCGACCACAGAGGAGTCCACGCCGCCGGAGAGGCCGAGCAGCACGTGGCGGTCGCCGACCTGCTCGCGCACCCGATTGATCTGGTCCTCGATGATCTGGGCCGGGGTCCAGTTGCGCTCGGCCTGGCAGATGCCGAGCACGAAATGCTCGAGGATGCGCTGACCCTGGAGGGTGTGGGTCACCTCGGGGTGGAACTGCACCCCGTAGAAGCGCTGCTCCTCCCAGGCCATGGCGGCGATCGGGCAGCTCGGGGTGGAGGCGATCACGCTGAAGGCGTCCGGCACCTGGGCGACCTTGTCGCCGTGGCTCATCCAGACGTCGAGCAGGCTACGGCCGGTCTCGTGATCGATGTGGTCGGAGATGTCCTTGAACAGCGCGGTCTCCTCGTCGATGCGCACCTGGGCATAGCCGAACTCGCGCTTGTGGGAGCCCTCCACGGCGCCGCCGAGCTGTTCGGCCATGGTCTGCATGCCGTAGCAGATGCCGAGCACCGGCAGGCCCATCTCGAACACGCACTGTGGGGCGCGCGGCGAGTCCAGCTCGGTGACGGACTCCGGGCCGCCGGCGAGGATGATGCCGTTGGGGGCGTAGGCGCGGATCTCGTCCTCGGTGATGTCGAAGGCGCGGATCTCGGAGTAGACGCCGATCTCGCGCACCCGGCGGGCGATCAGCTGGGTGTACTGGGAGCCGAAGTCGAGGATCAGGATCTTATGGGCGTGAATGTCGGTCATCTGGCCTTTCCTATGCGAGGCGGGCAAAACGGATAGCGAACTCTCGGCGCCGAAAGCAAAAGCTGGAAGCCGCCCGGCGGCGCGCTTCCAGCTCGTCATGCTACGGCGTCAGGCGGGCATCAGCCGGCACGGTAGTTGGGGGCTTCCTTGGTGATCTGCACGTCGTGGACGTGGGACTCGTTGAAGCCGGCGCCGGTGATCTGCACGAACTCCGGCTTGGTGCGCATCTCCTCGATGTCGGCGCAGCCGGTGTAGCCCATGGAGGCGCGCAGGCCGCCCATCAGCTGGTGGACGATGGCGCCCATCACGCCCTTGTAGGGCACGCGGCCTTCGATGCCTTCCGGCACCAGCTTCTCGACGCCGGCCTCCTTGTCCTGGAAGTAGCGGTCGCTGGAGCCCTGGGTCTGGGACATGGCGCCCATCGAGCCCATGCCGCGGTAGGCCTTGTAGGTACGGCCCTGGTAGAGCTCGATCTCGCCCGGGGCCTCCTCGGTGCCGGCCAGCAGGCCGCCCACCATCACCGCGCTGGCGCCGGCGGCCACGGCCTTGGCCAGGTCGCCGGAGAAGCGGATGCCGCCGTCGGCGATCAGCGGGATGTCGTAGGGCTTGAGCGCCGCGGCGACGTTGGAGACCGCGGTGATCTGCGGCACGCCGACGCCGGCCACCACACGGGTGGTGCAGATGGAGCCCGGGCCGATGCCCACCTTGACGCCGTCGGCGCCGGCCTCGGCCAGCGCCTTGGCGGCCTCGGCGGTGGCGATATTGCCGCCGATCACCTGGATCTGCGGGAAGTGCTCCTTCACCCAGGCCACGCGCTCGATCACGCCGCGGGAGTGGCCGTGGGCGGTGTCGACGATGATGGCGTCCACGCCGGCCTCGGCCAGGGCGGCGATGCGGTCCGGCGTCTCGGGGCCGGTGCCCACGGCGGCGCCGACCAGCAGGCGGCCGTCCTCGTCCTTGGCGGCGTTGGGGAAGGTGCGAGCCTTCTCGATGTCCTGGAAGGTGACCAGGCCGCGCAGGCGGAACTCGTCGTCCACCGCCAGCATCTTCTCGACGCGGTGCTCCTGCATCTTGCCCTTGATGACGGGAAGCTCGGTGCCCTCGGCCACGGTGACCAGCTTCTCGCGGGGCGTCATGATGTCGGCCACGCTGTCGCCGTGGTTGGGCTGGAAGCGCATGTCACGCTCGGTGACGATGCCCACCAGGGTCTCCCCCTCCACCACCGGGAAGCCCGAGAAGCCGTATTCCTTGGCCATCGCCAGCAGATCGGCGAGCTTGGCCTTGGGGCCGACGGTGATCGGATCCTTGACGATCACGCTCTCGTGCTTCTTGACCTTGCGCACCTCGGCCGCCTGCTGGGCGATGGTCATGCTCTTGTGGATGATGCCGATGCCGCCTTCCTGGGCCATGGCGATGGCCAGGCGGGCTTCGGTCACGGTATCCATGGCGGCGGAAGCGAGGGGGATGTTGAGGTAGAGGTCGCGGGTCAGGCGTGTCCGGAGGCTGACGTCCTTGGGCAGGACCTCGGAATAGCCGGGTACGAGTAATACGTCATCGAACGTAAGAGCTTCTTGGGCCATACGTAGCATAATCGGCAACACCCCAGTGCGCTGGTGGGAGGAGGGCAGTGAAGTTAATCCACCATTATAACGGGCCCGGCCACATCCCGGCAATCCAGCGTGTGGCGGGCGACTCGGGAGGATGGCGGCATGCTTAGCCGGCTCATGATAGGCTTACGACACCACGCTCGCGGCCGCCGCGCCCCCACAGGAGATGCTCACGCCTTGCCCCCTCCCCTCGCCCCGCTGCTGCGCTTCCTGCCCACCCTGGCGCTGGGCCTCGCCGGCGGGGCGGTGGCCTTCGCCGTGAACCTGCCGCTGCCCTGGCTGCTCGGCGCGATGCTCGCCACCACCGTGGCGAGCCTGGCCGGCGTTCGGCTGCGCTCGCCGGGGCGCGGCCGCCAGGGCGTGCTGGTGGTGATCGGGGTGATGCTGGGCTCGGCCTTCACCCCTGAGATGTCCGGCGCCCCGGGGCCGTGGAGCCTGAGCCTGGCGGTGATGCTGGTGGCCACGGCGGCGATGATGGCCTTCTCGGTGTGGTTCTCGCAGCGCGTCGCCGGCCACTCCCGGGAGACCGCGCTGTACGCGGGGGTGCCGGGCGGGGTGTCCACGGTCACGCTGATGGCGATGGCCTCCGGGGCCGACCTGCGGGTGGTGGGCATGACCCATGCGGTGCGCATCCTGGTGCTGCTGGTGGCGATCCCGCCGGTGCTCGAGGCGATCGGCCACGTCGACCTGGCCGGCGCCCGCCCGGAACCGGCGCGCTGGCTGTGGCTGCCCGGCTCGGCGGATGCGGCCTGGCTCGCCGCCGCGGGCCTGGGCGGCGCCTGGCTGGGGCGGCGATTGCGCCTGCCCAGCGCCCTGCTGTTCGGCCCGGCCCTGGTCTCGGCGGCCCTGCACCTCACCGGCGTCACCCATGCCGCGGTGCCGCCGACGCTGCTGGCCCTGGCCCAGGTGCTCATCGGCGTCTCGGTGGGGGTGCGCTTCGCCGGCACCTCGCTGGCCCGGGTCGGCCAGGCGCTGGTGATGGCCGTCGCCCAGGCGCTGGTGCTGCTGGCCCTCGCCGTGCTCGCCGCCTGGCTCGGCCACCTGCTGACCGGCATCTCGGCCGCCGCGGCGCTGCTCGCCTACATGCCCGGCGGCGCCCCCGAGCTGAGCCTGGTGGCGCTGACGCTGGGCATCGATCCGGCCTTCGTCACCACCCACCACCTGCTGCGCATCAGCGTGCTGGTGCTGCTCCTGCCGGCGCTGCTGCGTCCCATAACACGTTCGCAAAGTTAGAATCGCAGCGCGCTGGGACGTCACACGCCAAGACGCGCGATGAAATGCGCGACTCTCCTCTCCCGACAATTATTCAAAGCCGCCTGATAAACAGCAGCGCAGATCGCCCGGTGATACGATCGCCAGCCCGAGAAGCAACGCCGGCGAAGCATGCCGCCACGCGCCGGCCCTGCTCACGAAACCATTTGCGCATAGCAACTGTGCCCCCTTCGGCCATTCCGTGACCCCCAACTGCGCAACGGTCTTGCCATGACTCGAGATCTCCCGCTCTGCAAGCTCGGCAGCTCATGAGATCGGCCGAGAAATGGCAAGAATGAAGGCAGTCACATGCCCCCTGTTTTCGCTCCAGAAATACACAGTCTCAAAGAGGCTTCTCCTAGAACCGCTTTTGACCATGGTGAGATCGAATCACCGCCTCCGACTCGCACCTGTGGGCGTCGCAACTAACCCCAGATCACTCCCCCCGGTGATACCCAGGACGCTGATCGCCGACCTGACCCTATCGCTTCACCAGCCCCGTCCCTTCTCCTGACCCTGTGCAGTACGGCTGACTCCCTTCCCGAGAAAGGCGTCAACCCGCTCCAAGATAAGACTTCACGGAAGAGCCAAGGAGAATACTGATGACCACATTGATCGTGGTAGATGACCGAACAATGGATAGACAGGGTCTGGTCGCATTATTGGAAGCACACCCCGACAGCCTTGTCATCGCCACTACCGACAACGCCCGCGATGCCTATCGAAAGATCAGCCAGCTCCGCCCCGACATCGCCATCCTGTCGAGCTCGATTAACTATGGTGGCGCACTGAAAGAAATCGTCGATTCTTCCGCCTTGTCCTCGCAAAGCAGGCTCATCTGGCTGACCGTTCATGAATCACCCGATGAGTCCTGGCATGCCAGAAAGCTCGGCATACCGGCCATACTCTCCAGGGAGCATTGTTTCGAGGACCTGTTATCCGCCATTACCGTCGTCCTGCATGGTGGAGAGTTTATCTTTCCGCCTCTGAAAGATCAGCTTCAGCACATGGAAGCAAGAAAAGAGAAAAGCTCACAACTCTCTTCACGTGAAAAGGACGTCCTTAGGGAGGTCGCGAGAGGGCTCACCGCCAAGGAAATTGCACGCGAACTTGCATTGAGCCCAAGGACCATCGAAACCTACAAGACCCGCATCATGTACAAGCTGGATATACGAGGCACTTACGGATTGATCCGATACGCCCTTGAGAATGACCTCTAGCCCGGCTTCGTCCCTTCACGAAAGAATCGCCCTCCCGGCTCTCCATGGGCTCCGTTGACGCTAGACGATCATGCGCCATACGAACGAGGTGTCCCACGGCATTTCGGCCAACAGTCTCTGGAGGACAGGCCACCCCGCCTGTGTCAGTAAAGTTTCTGACAGTGTCGTAGAGAGCTTTACCCACATACAGACTAGAAATCTGGTTATAGGTTAAGGGGGCATAAGCGAGATCGGCATCTGGTCAGGCCCGAATCACGACCATCTGCCGAAAAATGAACCCACTTTAGCATTCTCCTCTTTAGGCTCTGTCGATAACGGCCACACGACAGGGCCTGCTCACCCCCATCGTGGCCATTACAGGAGAAGATCATGAGTAAACTCCACTTCTACCGGAACATTGGCGGTCACGTCACCAAGTTCGCCGACGGCGAGGGAGACTTGAGCCACAACGGTGAGTTCACGGCCTACATCACCCATGGCTACGTTGACAAGGGGAAAGACTACGAAATTCGACAAGGCAAATCCCCTTGCGGAAACTCCTACCGGTGCCTGGCCGGCGCTAGCAAAAGCGAGACTGCGCGATTCGAAAGCACACCCGACTCCAGCCTCGAACAGGCAGACGAGGAGTATCTTGGTGCGGCCCTCGCACTGCGAGCGGCCATGCTCGCGTCACAGAAGTCCGTCAGCATCCAGATTGACCCCGATGAGTTGAAAATCCTCAAGGCGAATGACTACAAGCTATGCTTCGCAAAGAAGGTAGCGGGAGGCGATTACAATGTCGTATGGCAGTCTTACGACAAGTACCTGGCCTCGAACAGTTTCTCATGGACTCCCCAGTACCAGCTCTTCGGAAGCAACAAGTTCGAAGACAGGGTGAAGGTAGAGGTTTCCACGCAGCGGGTGACCATCGGCCTGGGCGAGGAGAGCATACTCGACACCTCGGGCGTGCTGGGCCAGCCGAAATCGGGAGGGTCGGAAACGGCCATCACGATGGTCAACCAGTATGGGCCCATTCACCCTGGCCTTAGTCAGTTATCCACTGGCATCGACGGACAACAGATCAGCACGCCCTTCTATGTTGCCCCGCACCAGGCGGTGAAGGGCGAGACATCGCTGACGCCGGTTGAAAAAGTGCTGGTCTGGTTCGAGCAGGACATCCAGACCAGCTCGATGTTCAGCACTTCCAGGGCGAACTCCATCGAGATCGACCTTACGAACTCCAACTCGGAGACACGACTCTACAAGGATGGAAAATGGACTACCCCGTAAGACATGAAGAAAGTGAGTAACGGATAGTCCAGAGGGCTGTCGGGCAGATGATCGCCTCGGCAGCCCTTCAGTCGTCACGACCCGACTCGATCCGAGACGACCAATGCCACGCAGGCACAAGTCCCGCTCGTGCACACCTGCTCCATCCCCTCCGGATTCATGTATCACGCAGAACGACGTCCGGGAATCGACGCACCAGATCTCGTTTCCCCCTTCAACCCCGCTGCTCGTCGAGGAACTCGATCAGCCGCGGGAAGATATCCTCGTGGACCCGGTTGCCCATGAAGACGTCCTGGTGGCCGTAACCCTCGAAGATCGCCAACCGATGGCGGCCCGGCAGCGAGAGCATGTAGCGGTTGTAGGCATGGCGGTTGCTCATGCGGAAGTCCAGGGTCCAGACATCGGTGAACCCGAGTCCAGCAGGTGGCTGACCAGGTTGTCGTGCTCGGGCTGGATGAACATGCCCGAGGAGGTGGTCAGGCCGTGGACGATCATCACCGCGTCGCGGCACGGCGCCCGCCGGAAGCGCATCAGCGACAGCCCCAGGCCGTCCTCGGTGGTGAAATGGTGGAGCCCGCGGGGATGCGTGACGGCAGTTAGCGAGCCGGCCCCGCCGTCGTCAAGGCGCGACGAGGCCTGCCAGCGCCATGCAGTACCTGAGGCCGAGCGACACCAGGGCCAGCATGCCGACACTGATAAGCCAGATCGCCGCCAGCCAGGCCAGCCGCCTCGGGAAGGACGTCCTGCTCATGCTCGCGCCTCCTCAGTGATAGCCGTCCCCGGGTCGGACCTTGCCCCGGAACACGTAGTAGCTCCAGGCGGTGTAGCCCAGGATGATGGGCAGGATGAACAGCGTCCCCACCAGGGTGAACCCCTGACTCTGGGGAGGGGCCGCCGCCTCCCACAGGGTGACCCGGTCCGGGATGACATGCGGCCACAGGCTGATCCCGAGCCCGCTGTAGCCAAGCAACACCAGGGCCAATGCCAACAGGAACGGCCGGGCCGTCGCGCGACCGTCCAGCAGGCGGATCAGGCCATAGCCGGACGACGCCACCAGCAGCGGGACCGGGAGGAACCAGAAGAGGTTGGGCAGCGAGAACCAGCGCGACGCAATGCCGGGATGGGCCAGGGGCGTCCAGAGGCTGACGATCACGATCATGACCAGCAAGGCCGCCACCAGCGGCCTGGCCAGCCCATACATGCGCTCCTGGAGCGCGCCTTCCGTCTTCATGATCAGCCAGGTACTGCCCAGCAGGGCGTAGGCAAACGGCAGCGCGAAGCCGCAGAAGAGCGAGAACGGCGACAGCCAGTCCAGGGGGCCGCCGCCATACTCGGCGCCATCGAAGGCGATGCCCTGGATATAGGCGCCCAGGGCCACCCCCTGGGCGGAGGTGGCCAGCAAGGAGCCGCCGATGAAGGCCTTGTCCCAGAGGTGCCGATCCTGGTCGGAGGCCTTGAAACGGAACTCGAAGGCGACACCGCGAAAGATCAGCCCGACCAGCATCAGCACCAGGGGGATGGCCAGCGCCTCCAGCACCACGGCATAGGCGAGCGGAAAGGCCGCGAACAGCCCCGCCCCTCCCAGCACCAGCCATGTCTCATTGCCGTCCCAGACCGGGGCGACGGTATTCATCATCACATCGCGATCGCCCTTGGCTGCCACCCAGGGAAATAGCAGGCCAATCCCGAGGTCGAAACCGTCCATGACCACGTACATCGCCACGCCGAACAGGATGATGCCGGCCCACAGTAGCGAAAGATCGATTCCCATCTCGTACTCCCCTCGTCAGAGCGTTGCGTGGTCGGCGGCGGGCAGGCGCCGGGCCGGCGCGTCCGCTTGCCCCGAGTCACCGGAGGGCGAGGCGTCGACGCCCCGCGGCCCCTGGTGCACCAACCTCAGCATGTAGGCGACGCCGCTACCGAACACGGCCAGGTAGACGACCACGAACGCCGCCAGGCTGAGGCTCAGGTGCAGGACGCCATGACTCGAGGCGGCCTCCTGCGTCCTCAGCAGCCCGTAGACCACCCAGGGCTGACGCCCCACCTCCGTCGTGAACCAGCCGGCCAGCAGCGCCACCAGGCCGGCCGGCCCCATCCACAACGCGAATCTCAGGAAGGGGCGGCAGCCGTAGACGCGCCCCCTCCGGCGCAGGTAGCCACCGAGGCCCCCCAGCAGGATCATCAAGATCCCGAGCCCGACCATCAGCCGAAAGCTCCAGAAGACCAGGGTGGCATTGGGGCGGTCCTCGGGCGGGAACTCCTTCAACGCCGGCACCTGCTCCTCCAGGCTGTGCCTCAACAGCAGGCTGCCGAGGGCCGGGATCTCCAGCTTGTGGCGAGTCTCCTCCCGAGCCATGTCCGGCCATCCGAACAGGATCAGGGGCGTGGGCTCGCCCCCACTGTTATCCCAGTGCCCTTCGATGGCGGCGATCTTGGCCGGCTGGTGCTCGAGGGTGTTGAGCCCGTGCAGGTCTCCCACCACGGCCTGCAAGGGCGCGATCACGACCAGCATACCCAGGGCCATGGAGAGCATCTTGCGCACCTCGGGAGCATCCCGCCCCCCGAGCAGAAGCCAGGCCGCGGAGGCGGCCACGAACAGGGCCGTACTCAGGAAGGCCGCGAGCGCCATATGGGCCAGCCGATAGGGGAAGGAGGGATTGAACACCACCCGGAACCAGTCGACGGGCACCACGACCCCCTCGATGATCTCGTGCCCCTGGGGCGTCTGCATCCAGCTGTTGGAGGCGAGGATCCAGAACATCGAGACGATCGTGCCGACGGCCACCATGCAGGTGGCGAAGAAGTGCAGGCCGCGCCCCACCCGATCCCAGCCGAACAGCATGACGCCGAGAAACCCTGCCTCGAGGAAGAAGGCGGTCAGGACCTCATAGGTCAGCAAGGGGCCCGTGATACTGCCGGAAAAGGCGGAGAACCCACTCCAGTGGGTGCCGAACTGGTAGGCCATGACGATGCCCGACACCACGCCCATGCCGAAATTGACGGCGAAGATGCGTGACCAGAAGTGGTAGAGGTTTCGGTAGGTGTCATCGCGGGTCTTCAACCACAGCCCTTCGAGCACGGCCAGGTAGCTCGCCAGGCCGATGGTGATGGCGGGAAAGACGATATGGAAGGAAACGGTGAACGCGAACTGAATCCTGGCCAGATCAATCGCCTCGGTACCGAACATGGCGCTATCTCCGATGATGGGGACGGTGAGCGGGGCACGCCCGGTCTCGTGCCGTGCGCTCACTCTAGGCCGAGGCCCGAGCTTCATAACAGGCTCAGTTTTCGCATCAAAAACCGTATCAGTTGTCCCGGGCGGGCCCGGCACCGCCGGGGCGAGGACGCCACGCTACGCAGGAAGCGGCCAGGTGGCCGCCCCTCGTCGAACACCCCGGCGATGCACCGCGGGGACGCAACAGGCGTGCGGTCTCGGGACGCCGGCTCAGAACGAGGCCAGCAGTTGCCCGAGCGTCTCCATGGCGCGCTCGCTGCGGGCCGTCCACGGGTGGCCATGGCTCAGCCGCGCGCAGTGACGAAAGCCCTGCGTGGCCGAGAAGATGGGCCCCGGGGCCAGGCTGACCCCCTGGTCGAGGGCCATCCGAAACAGGCGCAGGGAGTCGACGCGCTCGGGAAACTCGACCCACAGGAAGTAGCCGCCGCCGGGGCGCGTGAGCCGCGTGCCGGCGGGAAAGTGGCGATCGGCGGCGGCCAGCATGGCAGCCTGCTGGGCTTCCAGGGCATGACGCAGCTTGCGCAGGTGACGGTCATAGCCGCCATGCTGCAGATAGTCGGCGATGGCCGCCTGGGCCGGAATCGACGGGGAGATGGTGGTCATCAACTTGAGGCGCGAGAGGGCCGGCGCGTAGCGCCCTCCCGCCACCCAGCCGACGCGATAGCCCGGCGCCAGGCACTTCGAGAAGGAACCACAGTGCATCACCAGGCCCTCGTCGTCGAACCACTTCACCGGCGTCGGGGGAGTGCTGCCGAAGTAGAGCTCGGCGTAGACATCATCCTCGAGCATGGGCACCCGGTAGCGCTTCAACAGGCCATAGAGGTCGGCCTTGCGTTCCTCGCTCAGGCTGGCCCCCAGCGGGTTCTGCAGGTGGCTCATGAACCAGCAGGCCTTGATGGGCAGTTTCGCCAGGCGCGCCTCGAGGATATCGAGGTCGATGCCCTCGCGGGGATGCACCGGGATCTCCACCGCCTTCAGCTCGAGGCGCTCCAGTACCTGCAGGCTGGCATAGAAGGCCGGCGCCTCGATGGCCACCAGGTCTCCCGGCCGGGTGACGCACTGCAGGCCCAGGTTCAGCGCCTCCATGGCGCCGTTGGTGATGACCAGTTCGTCCATGGGCAGCTGGATGCCGCCGAGCATATAGCGCAGGGCGATCTGGCGGCGCAGGTCGGGATGTCCGGTGGTCATGTCGGCGATGACCTCGCGGGGCGACAGCTCGCGCAGTCCCCGCGCCATGCTGCTGGCCAGTCGCGACAGGGGAAACAGCTCGGGGCTGGGAAAGGCCGAGCCAAAGGGCACCGTGCTGGCGTCCTGGAGGGAGTCGAGCACCGAGAAGACCAGCTCGCTGACCTCCACCTCGGCGGGATCCGCCGGCTGGATGGACACCCCGGGCTCGTCCATCAGGCGACGGGCATGTTCGCGCACGAAATAGCCCGAGCGCGCCCGCGCCCTGATCAGCCCCTGGTTCTCCAGGAGGTAGTAGGCCTGAAACACGGTGGAGGGGCTGATGCCGTAGTGGCGGCTGGCCTGGCGGACCGAGGGGATCCGCTCTCCGGGCGCCAGGACGCCCTGGCGGATCAGCGTTGCGATCTCGTCGGCGAATTGCTCGTAGCGCTTCATCGGGTCCGTCACCGGCGCGTCGGGGGAAGCGCCAGGATAGCGGATCGGCGCCCCTGGCGACACGCCGCGCCTCCTCAGGTGGTTCGCCCCGCCCTCTTTCGCCCACAGCTGTCATGCCGCCAGGCAGCCTCGTCGTGTGCAAGGGCATATCGGCGAACGTCGCGATCCGCCATGGCGGCCACCCGCAACTGATATGCCTTTTTAGTTCACAACTGAGCCTGTTTTACGAACCGCCCGCTCCCCATAGTGAGCCGCCAGGAGGCCGCCCATGACCGCAGCGATGCCGGGGGCGGCGATGGGGCGCGAGCGAACGAGGACAGCCAGCATGTACCAGGATGGGGCCCATGACAGTGCCGCCGGCGACGCGCTGCGCGACCGGCGCCGCCATCTGCGGCGAGGCCGTTTCGAGGCCCTGGCCGCGCCTGTGGTCAAGGCGATGGCGCCCGCGCTCGAGCGCCTCGCCGGACGCCCGACCCCGGAGGCGCGCCCCCTGGTGCGTCGCCGCCTCGGCTAAGGGCCCGCAGATGACGGGCCTGCTGTGGATCCTGCTGTACCAGTGGTTCGGCACCCTGCTGAGCCAGCTGTGCCTGCCCCTGCCCGGCCCCATCGTCGGCATGCTGCTGTTGCTGGGTCACCTCCAGGTGCGCGGCGAGATCGACGCGAGCCTGGACAAGACGGCCTCGTGCCTGCTGCATCACCTTCCCCTGCTGCTGATTCCCCCCGCCGTGGGCATCATGACCCAGCTCGAGGCGTTCCTCACCCATGGCGGGGCCATCCTGGCGGCCTTGCTGGGCTCGCTGCTGATTGGCCTCCCCCTGACCGGCGGGTTGCTGCAATGGCTCATGGGGCGCCGCCATTGATGCCCTCGGCGCTCGAGGCCGGCACCCGGCATCCCCTGTTTGGCCTGCTTCTCACGCTGGGGGCCTACCGGCTCGCGCTCTGGTGGCAACGCCGCAGCGGGTGGTGCATCGCCCAGCCGGTCCTGACGGGCACCCTCTTGGTGGTGGCCGCGCTCTATGCGACGGGGCTGGAGTACGACCATTACCGGCAGACCTCCGGCCCGCTATGGCTGTTGCTCGGCCCGGCCACCGTGGCCCTGGCGGTGCCCCTCTACCTGAATCTCGGGCGTATCCGGCGGCGGCTCTGGCCTCTGCTGATCACCATCGGCGTCGGCGCCACCGCCAATGTGCTCCTGGTGGTGCTGCTGGCGAGCCGACTCGGCGCCGAGACGCCCCTCCTGATCGCCCTGGCCCCCAAGTCGGTCACCTCACCGATCGCTATCTCGCTGGCCGAGGGGCTGGGCGGCTCGGCGGCGCTGGCCGCCGTCTTCGTGATGCTCACCGGGGTCGCCGGGGCCCTGCTGGCCCCCCTGCTGCTGCGCATGGCCCGGGTGGAGAGCCCCGCCGCACGAGGCGTTGCCCTGGGGCTCAACGCCCATGCCGTCGGCACCTCCCAGGCGCTTCAGGAGAGCCGGGAAGCCGGCGGCTTCGCCGCCCTGGCCATGAGCCTGACCGGCGCCATCACCGCCCTGCTCCTGCCGCTGGGCGGGCCCTGGCTGCTCGGCCGACTGAGCGGCGCAGGCTGAGCCACCCCCACGGATTCCACCGATCGCGCCTTGCCTGGATATCGATATGACGCAACACATCCCCCTGCACCCCCTGCCCGCCGATCCCGCGGTGGGTCAGCACGTCCCCGCCGACACCACGCCACGGGCCACGCATGCCAGGCGCCGGCCCATCTATGTCCGTGAGATTCGCGGCCTGTTCCAGCGGCTCCGACGCGGCTCGAACTGGGGGCTGATGGCCCTCTACTTCGGGCTGCCCTGGATCAATTGGGGCGACCGTCCCCTGATCTGGTTCGACCTGCCCACGCGCGAGTTCCATCTCTTCGCCGCCACCTTCTACCCCCAGGACTTCATCCTGCTGGCCTGGCTGCTGATCCTCTGCGCCTTCGGGCTGTTCATGATCACCGTCTTCGCCGGACGCGTCTGGTGCGGCTACAGCTGCCCACAGAGCGTCTGGACCTTCCTGTTCATCTGGTTCGAGCATCGCCTGGAGGGACCTCGACATCGCCGCATCCGTCGCGACCGTTCCCCCCCGAGCCTCGACACCCTGTGGCGCAAGGCCGCCAAGCATGGCGCCTGGCTGGCCATCGCCTTCGCCACCGGCCTGGCCTTCGTCGGCTACTTCACCCCGATCCGCCAACTGGTGCTCGATCTGGCGGCCCTCGACGCCAACCTCTGGGCCTGGTTCTGGATCGGCTTCTTCACCCTCTTCACCTACCTCAATGCGGGCTGGCTGCGCGAGCAGGTATGCCTGCACATGTGCCCCTACGCCCGCTTCCAGTCGGCCATGTTCGACGCCAACACCCTGATCGTGTCCTATGATGCCGCCCGGGGCGAGCCGCGCCGGAGTCGACGCAAGGCCTCGGCACAGCCGGCGGCGTCGGGGGGCGACTGCATCAACTGCGATCTCTGTGTCCAGGTCTGCCCTACCGGCATCGACATCCGCGACGGCCTGCAATACGAGTGCATCGGCTGTGCCGCCTGCATCGACGCCTGCGACAGCGTCATGACGCGCCTCGGCAAGCCCCGGGGGCTGATCCGCTATACCACCGAACGGGCCCTGGCGGGCCGGGCGACGCGGTTCCTGCGTCCTCAGCTGTTGGGCTACACCGCCGCCCTGGTGGTGATGATCGGCCTTCTGGTGAGCTTCATCGGCAACCGCGTCCCCTTGGACTTCCAGGTCGCCAGGGATCGCCAGCAGCTCTACGCGCAGACGGAGGACGGCCGGATCCTCAATCACTACGACCTGACCCTGCGCAATCAGGACGCTCGGGCGCACCGCTACCGCCTCACCGCGGCCGGCTTGCCGGGCCTGACCCTGGTCGGCACCGAGACCCTCGAGGTGGAGGCCGAAGGCACCCGGCGCTGGCGCATCGGGTTGCACGCCGAGGCCGATGCCCTGCCCCGGCCGAGCCAGCCCATCGAGCTGCGGCTGGAGTCGTTGGACGACGCGTCGATCCGACTCGTCCAGGCGACGAGCTTCCTGGGACCGGCCACGAGGCACCGCGACTGACCCGCCGAGGAGCGACGCCCCCTGGCGGCCAGCCTGCCGCGGACCGGGTCCTCTCAGCCCCGCTGCTCGTCAAGGAACGCCACCAGCCGCGGGAAGATGTCCTCGTGGACCCGGTTGCCCATGAAGACGTCCTGGTGGCCGTAACCCTCGAAGATCGCCAGTTGGTGGCGGCCCGGCACCACGTCCTCCAGGGCCCGGTGGCAGTGGATGTTGCTGTCGGTGAAGACGCGGTTGGCGTCGCCGGTCATGAACAGGCAGGGCGTCTCCACGGCCGCGGCGCCGGCGAGGTAGTCGTCGGGCAGGTCCGCGTAGCGCGGGTCGTCCGGCTTCATGCGCACCGTGCGATGGCCGTGGCCCAGCATCTTCAGCACGTGCTTGTGGTAGTTGAGCCCCACCGGGCCGTAGAGGTCGCCGCCGCGGCGATGGGTGATCTCGGCGAGGTTCTCGTGACGGTAGAGCGCCGGCCAGCCGGTGCCCCACATCAGCGACAGCATGTGGCAGGCGGGCACGTCGCACTCGCGGTGGAACAGCGACACCAGCTTCGAGAGCCCCTTGCCGACGGTCAGCCGCGGATCCTCGCTCCAGCGCGGGCTGACATAGGGCTGCTGGAGGATGCGCTCGATGATGAAGGGGAAGACGTGGCCCTTGATCCGCGACCAGGTGGGCACATGGGGCGTCAGCGCCACGCTGTTGGCGATGCAGGAGCGGATGCCGGTCACGGTGCCGGCGAACAGCGCCATGGTGAAGCTCATGGCCCCCAGGCAGTGGCAGATGACGTGGAGGTTGACGTCGGCGCCGGCCACCTCGCGGATCTTGGCCACCGCCGCCGGGTGATCGAAGAGGGCGCAGTCGTCCATCGACCAGTCGCTGGGCTGGAGGTTGTAGGCATGGCGGTTGCTCATGCGGAAGTCCAGGGTCCAGACGTCGGTGAAGCCCGCGTCCAGCAGATGGCTGACCAGGTTCTCGTGCTCGGGCTGGATGAACATGTCCGAGGAGGTGGTCAGGCCGTGGACGATCATCACCACATCGCGGCACGGGGCCCGGTGGAAGCGCAGCAGCGACAGCCCCAGGCCGTCCTCGGTGGTGAAGTGGTGGGTGCTGGTCTCGGCGTCGCGGACGCCTTCCAGGGTGTATAGCGGAATCTCCCGGCGCATGCTGCCCTCCTTGATGGTATGCCTCGCCCCTTACTCCTCGCCCCTCGCTCCTCGCCTCGCTCCTCGCCCCTCGCCCCTCGCCCCTCGCCCCTCGCCTCAGGCCAGGATCTCGGCCATGGCCCGCTCGGCCAGGGCGGCGATGGTCCGCGAGGGGTTGAGCCCCAGGGCGCGGGGGACGATGGCGCCGTCCAGCACGTGCAGCCCCGGGTAGCCGAAGACCTCGCCCTTGTGGTCGACGACGCCGTCCTCGCGGCCGCTGCCCATGTTGCAGCCGCCCAGCGGATGCGGGGTCAGCAGGTAGTCGAACAACGACCAGGACGGCGGCTCCAGCGCCAGCCCGCCGGTGGCCGCGGCGAGGCGCTTGTGGCGCTCGATCAACGCCTGGACGACCGGCCGCGAGCGGCGCACGTCGTAGTCGAGCGTCAGCGCCAGGTCGCGAGCGAAGCCGCCGCGCTCCAGGCGCATCACCCCGTCGCTTTCGTCCACGCCCTGGCCGAACCAGGGCATCAGGTGGGCGTGGGGATCCCGGCCGGCCAGCAGGCCCTCGAGCAGCAGCCGCCAGCCCTCGAGGAGCCGCTCGCCATCGGCCTGGCGCTCGAGGGCGGCGCGCAGGGCGTTGCCGATGACGTCCGGGAAGCCGCCGTCCTCGACGAAGTAGCGCTGGCCGCCGTCGCTGCCGTCCAGGTAGTCGATGGCGCCGGTGATGGTCGGCCCCCGGGTCGGCGAGACCTCGCGGTCGGCGTAGAGCGCCGGGGTCAGGAAGTCGCCGTTGGCGCACCAGCCGTGGCCGAGCCGGGGCGACAGCGCCGGCAGGGTGCGATGCTGGTCGCGGCAGCGCAGCAGCAGCTCGGTGGAGCCCAGCGAGCCCGCGGCCACCACCACCCGGCGGGCGCTTTCGCTGGCCTCGCCGCCGCCGTCCAGGCGCCGGTAGTGCACCCGGTAGCCCTCCCCTTGCGGCTCGATGGCGTGCACCAGGCACAACGGGCGGATCTCGGCGCCGCGGTCCTCGGCCCGGGCCAGGTAATTGAGGTCCAGGGTGTTGCGGGCCCCCACCGGGCAGCCCAGGTCGCAGTCGCCGCAGTGCACGCAGGTGCCCTGGGTACGGCCGAAGGCGTTGCGCTCGGCGCGGCTGTGGGCCGGGTCGTGGGGCGCGTCGAGGCCGTAGTGCCAGGCGTCGTCGAAGCGCACCGCCAGCGGCAGGTCGCGGAAGCGGTCGGCGGCGCCGGTGGCCGCGGCGGCGTCACGCATCAGCCGCTGGCGGGCGGTGCGCTGGCCGGCGGGCAGGGTCCGGACCTCGAGCATGCGTCCGGCGGTGGCGTAGTGCGGCGCCAGCGCCTCGAAGCTGATCTGCTCCGGCCAGCCGCGGTCGAAGACGAAGCGCTCGGCCTCGACGAAGACGTTGGCGTAGACTAGCGAGCCGCCGCCGACCCCCGCGCCCTGGGCCACGCCGATCCGGGGGAAGAGCCGCAGGTCCAGCCAGCCGTGGCGGCGCTCCGGGGCCTCGGCGTCGAAGACCCAGTCGTCCTCGGGGCCCCGGGGCAGGTCCTCGGTGGCCCAGCGCCGGCCGCGCTCCAGCACCAGCACCCGCTGGCCGGCCTCGGCCAGGCGGCAGGCCGCCACCGCGCCGCCGAAGCCGGAGCCGATGACGATGGCGTCGTAGCCGAGGCTCATGGCCGCCCGCCCCGCGCCAGGGGCGCGTAGAGCGACCACAGCTCGCCGAAGAAGAAGCCGCCGAAGGTGGCCAGGGTGCGGGCGTCGCCGTCGCCGGTGGCACGCAGGGTGCCCAGCAGGGCCGTGAGCTGGGGGACGCCGAGCTCGAGGATGCCGGCGCCGACCACCTCGCCGTCGGCGTCCGTGCCGCGGTGCAAGCGGGTGTAGAGGGTGGTGGTGTCGCGCCACAGGTCGGGGCCGGGATCGTCGCGCACGCGCTTCTCGCCGGCCAGGTAGTAGGGAGTCCCGTCGGCGGCGAAGGCCAGCTCGTAGACCATGCGTCGCCCCAGGCCGTCGTCCCCGGCCGCCGAGAACAGCCGGAAGACGCCGCCGGTCGCCGCCAGATCCATGCCCAGCGGCGGGAAGTCGACCCGCCCGCCGAGCGCCCCGGCGTGGTCGGGGTCGGCCAGGAAGGCCGCCAGGTCGTCGATGGTCACTTCGGCATGCATGGCCAGCCGGGTGCCGTCGCGGCGCCCCGCCGCCGCGCCGCGCTCCGGCGCCGTCTCGCCCAGGGCGAAGTCGCCCTGCATGGTCTCCTCGAAGGCGATGCCTGCGGTCATGATGTCGTCCTCCCCAGCAGCCTGTCGGACTTAACACCGATCTACTGCGCCCCCCGGTCCTTCGGCCCACTTCATTCGATCCATTTCGTTAAATAGCGGGCTGTTCGCCTCGATCGATGAGCTTGACTCGAAATCCGTGCTTCCCGTGACGATCGACCAACCCCGACAGGCTGCTAGTCCCAGGGCGCCAGGGGCAGGTCGTTGGCCCGCACCGAGCGGCCCTCGGCGTCGGTCACCGTCACCGGCTCGCCATCCGAGCCCAGCACCCGGACCCGCAGCCGATGCCGCTCCTTGTCGAGCTCCAGGCGGCAGAAGTTGTCCTCCTGGCTGAAGCCCCAGGCGCGGTAGTGCACCACCGGCCCGCCGCGGCCGCCGTCCCCGCCCTCCAGCGGGAAGCCGTCGTACTGCTCGGCCTGGCGGGAGTCGTGGACGAAGCCGTTGGGGTCGCCGTCGGCGAAGGGGAAGGGCCAGTAGAGCGCCGAGGCGGTGACGTCGTAGGCCACCAGGCCCCGGTCGCTCTCCTCGTCCGCGAAGCTCAGCCGGGCGATGTTGGCGCAGTGCACGTCGCCGCTCAGGAAGATCACGTTCTGGATGCCGTGATCGTGGATGTGCTGGAGGATCGCCTGGCGGGTGCGCGGGTAGGCCGGCCAGCTGTCGCTGGCCTCGCGCCGCTCGAGGTTGGCCGCCAGCCGCTGGCGTTCGGGCTCCTCGCGATGCTCGTGGCCGAGGCGCTCGTCGATGGGGCTGGGGGCGAAGACGCTGGAGGTGACCAGGAACTTGGGCACGTTGCCGCGCTCGCGCTGCTGCTCGCCGAGCCAGGCCAGCAGCCGGTCGAGCTGGCCGGGATGGGCCGGGTCGATGGTCGGCCGGCCCAGCAGGTGGTTGTCCTGGAGCCCGGCCCGCTGGCGATAGCGCTGGGTGCGGGTGTCGACCACGAAGAAGGGGTAGCCGCCGCACTCGAAGCGGTAGTAGAGCCGGCGGCCGAAGCTACGCGGGCCGTGGCTCCACTGGTAGCTCATGTAGGCGCCGATGGCGATGTTGAACAGGTGGTGGTTGTCGCGCAGCCGGTCCTGGCTCCAGTTGTCCTCGATCTCGTGGTCGTCGAGGATCATGTAGACCGGCGCCTGGCGCAGCAGCCGGCGCATGTTGGGGGCGCCGAAGGCCTCGTGATAGCGGGCCTGCATCTCCTCGAAGGTGTCGGCGCGCCCCAGGGGCAGATGGCGGTTGAATTTGTCGGCGTAGATCTGGTCGCCCATCATCAGCGTGAAGCGCGCCGGGCGGCGCCCGCCCTGGTGCCGGAAATGCCCGGCCATGGGCGCGAAGATGCGATCCGCCTCCTTGACCTTCCACAGCAGCCCGGGATAGCGGCAGGAGCCGATCAGGAAGTCGAGCGTCTGCGCCGGGCCGGCGGCGGGATCGGGGAAGGTGCGAAAGCGCGCCTCGCAGTCTTGCGGCGCCAGGTCGGCCAGCAGCGCGGCCATGGTGGCGATGGGCGGCAGGCGATCGGCCAGGTCGGCATCCTCGAGCGACTCGGCGTCCGGCAGCGGGTCGTCCACGGTGAGGGTCGCGACCCGCACCCGGTACTCGGTGTCCGCTTCCAGCGGGAAGGGGCCCGGGCCGCCCCGCCCGCCGAGGGCCCCGGACTGGCCGAGCAGGAAGGTGCCGGTGCGGTCGAACTCGCGATGCAGGCGGAAGTAGTAGGCCCAGGGCTCGCCGCTGACGGCGTCGTGCCGCGGCCGGCCGCGCTCGTCGACCACCGCCAGCAGCCCCAGGGTGCGCATCTCGGCGCCGAGACGCGCCCCCTCGTCGCGGGGCGCGTGGCCGCGGATCCAGAGCCGGCAGCGGTCATGGGCGGTGTGGCCGACGATCGGCCCGAGCTGGGGTGCACGCAGTCCCGACATGACGGCCCTCCTTCGCTGGCATGAGGCGCGAGCTGATCCACAGGAATGACGGCGACAGTACCCTGAGCGTAGTCGCGCCCCGCGCGGTCGGCTACAGTACCGGGCGCCGCCCAGCCCCACGAGGAGCTCCCATGCCGACCCGCGACGCCACCGCCCTTTCCGTCAGCGATCTCAATCGCCGTGCCCGCCAGGCGCTGGAGCAGGACCTAGGCGAGGTCTGGGTGGAGGGCGAGCTGTCCGGGGTCTCGCGGCCCGCCTCGGGGCATGTCTACTTCACCCTCAAGGACGAGCGCGCCCAGCTGCGCTGCGCGCTGTTCCGCACCCGGGCGCGCTTCGTCGCCGCGCCGCTGCGCGACGGCGATCGGGTCAAGGTGCGCGGCCGGGTGTCGCTGTTCGAGCCCCGCGGGGACTACCAGCTGATCGCCGAGGCGGTGCAGGCGGCGGGGGAAGGTGAGCTGCTGGCGGCCTTCGAGCGGCTCAAGGCCAGGCTCGACGCCGAGGGGGTGTTCGCCAATGCCCGGGCGCTGCCCTGCCCGCCGCGCCACCTGCTGGTGCTGACCTCGCCCACCGGGGCGGCGATCCGCGACGTGCTGGCCGTGCTCGGTGCGCGCTGGCCGCTCGTCCGGGTGACGCTGATCCCGGTGCCGGTGCAGGGTCGCGAGGCGGCGCCGGCGATGATCGCCGCCCTGGGCCTGCTCAACCGCCAGTCGGCGCTGGACCCGGGGCGCGACGCCATCCTGGTCACCCGCGGCGGCGGCAGCCTGGAGGATCTGTGGGCCTTCAACGACGAGCACCTGGCGCGAGCGATCCTGCATTCCCGGCTGCCGGTGATGTCGGCGGTGGGCCACGAGGTGGACGTGACCCTGGCCGACTTCGCCGCCGACCGCCGGGCGCCGACGCCCTCGGCGGCGGCGGAGCAGCTGGTGCCCGATCGCCGCGAGCTGCTGCAGCGCCTGCGGGACCTGGAGCGGCGGCTGGCCCGCGCCCAGCGCGCCCGGCTCGACACCGAGGCCCAGCGCCTGGATCACCTGCGCGCGCGGCTGCGCCATCCCGGCGAGGTGCTGGCCTTTCGGCGCCGCCAGCTGGAACAGCTGGACGGCCGCCTGCAGCGCGCCATGGCGGCGCGCCTGGCCACCGAGCGACGCCACCAGGACCGGCTCGCCCGGCGCCTGGCGCGGCGCGCCCCCGGCCAGCGCCTGGTCGAGGCCGAGGCGCGCCTGGCCCGGGCCCGCCAGCGGCTGCAGCAGGCCATGCCCCGGGAGCTGACCCGCCACCGCGAGCGCCTGGCCGCCGTGAGCCGCGAGCTGCAGGCGGTCAGCCCGCTGGCGGTGCTGGGTCGCGGCTACGCGATCCTCGAGAACGACGCGGGCCGGGTGGTCCGCCGGGCGGCGGACACCCGACCCGGCGAGCGCCTGGCGGCGCGGCTCGGCGAGGGGCGGCTGGCGCTGGAGGTACTGCCCGACGGGGATGCCGCCGACTGACGGCGGCTCCGCGCGCCCCGGCGCCGCCTCAAGAGGCCTGGCTGGGCGTGGCGTTCGGCTTGAAGGTCGAGGGCTCGAGCTCGTGGCGCGCCAGCAGCTTGTAGAAGTCGGTGCGGTTGCGCCCGGCGATGCGCGCCGCCTGGGTGACGTTGCCCTCGGTGATCTTGAGCACCTTGATCAGGTAGCTGCGCTCGAAGCCGGCCCGGGCGTCGTTGAAGGTCGGCAGGGCATTCTCCTCGGCGGCCAGGGCCTGGGCCACCAGCGCCTCGGGGATCATCGGCGCGCTGGTCAGGGCCACGCACTGCTCCACCACGTTGACCAGCTGGCGCACGTTGCCGGGCCAGGCGCTCGACGCCAGCAGGTTCAGCGCCTCTCGGGAGAAGCCCTTGACGAAGGGCTTGTGGCGCTCCGCGGCCTGGGCCACCAGGTGCTTGGCCAGCAGCGGCACGTCCTCGGCGCGCTCCTTCAGCGGCGGCAGCTTGAGGTTGACCACGTTGAGCCGGTAGAAGAGGTCCTCGCGGAACTCGCCCTCGTGCATGGCCTGGCTCAGGTCGCGGTGGGTGGCCGAGATCAGCCGCACGTCCACCGGGATCGAGGTGGTGGAGCCGAGCGGGCGGATCTGGCGCTCCTGCAGGGCGCGCAGCAGCTTGACCTGCAGCGGCAGCGGCATGTCGCCGATCTCGTCGAGGAACAGGGTGCCGCCGTCGGCGGCCTGGAAGAGCCCGCGATGCTCGCTGACCGCGCCGGTGAAGGCGCCCTTGGCGTGGCCGAACAGCTCGCTCTCCAGCAGCTGCTCGGGCAGCGCGCCGCAGTTGATGGCCACGAAGGGCTTGTCGGCGCGGCGGCTGGCCTTGTGGATGGCCTCGGCCATCAGCTCCTTGCCGGAGCCCGAGGGCCCGGTGACCAGCACGCTGACGTCCGAGGTGGCCACCATCCGGGCCTGCTCGAGGAGGCGCTCCATCTCGGGGCTGCGGGTGATGATCGCCTCGCGCCAGCCGTCGTCGCCATCCCCGGCGGCGGTGGTCTGGGCCAGGGCCTCGTCGATGGTGGCGAACAGTTCCTCGCGGTCCACCGGCTTGGTCAAAAAGCCGAAGACCCCCTGGCGGGTGGCGCTCACGGCATCGGGTATCGAGCCGTGGGCGGTGAGGATGATCACCGGCAGGCCCGGCAGGCGGCGCTGGATCTCCTGGAACAGCGCCAGGCCGTCCATCTCGTCCATGCGCATGTCCGAGAGCACCAGGTCCGGGTGCCCGGCGTCGAGGCGCTTGAGGGCCTCGCGCCCGCTCTCCGCGGTGGTGACGCGATAGCCCCGGCTCTCCAGGCGCATGCCCAGCAGCTTGAGCAGGCTGGGGTCGTCGTCCACCAGCAGGATATGGGCTCCCTGGCCGGCGGCGTGGGGGCGTGCGCTCGAAATCATGTGGTCTCTCCCGCGTTACTCGGTCTGCTGTCGCGAGTTGATGTTGCGCTCGATGTCGGTCAGGGCATCCAGCTTCTCGGCCAGGGCGGCCTTCTCGTCGGCCAGGGCCTGGCGGGCCTGCCGGCTGTCGACCAGCCGCCGGTTCAGTCCCCGGCGCCCTTCCACCTCGTTGAGCCAGTAGCGCAGCAGCGGCTGCAGCCGCGCCGGGGCCGCGTGCAGGTCGGCCTTGAACAGCTCGGAGGCCTGGTCCCACTGGCGCTCGCTGCCCCAGGCCAGGGCTACGGCGCGGGCCAGGCGGCGTTCGGTGGCCTCGCCGGCCAGGCGTTCGAGCATCTCCTGGCGCCAGGCGCGGTCGCCGCGCTGGGACGCCAGGCCGAAGGCCACCCAGTCGGGCAGCAGGCAGGCATCGGCGCCGAAGTCGGGGATCTCGGCGTAGCAGGCGCCGGCCGTGGCCTCCTGCACCACCGGCTCCCGAGGTGCCTGGCCGGTCAGCCGCTCCGGCAGCCACTGGCAGCCGGCCAGCCAGGCCGCGGCCAGGCACAGCATCAGGGGGCGTAGGATCATGTCAGTCCTTCCTTGCGTCGTGTGCCGCCAGGGCGGCAACGGGGTCGGGGGTATCGTCGTCGTCGGCCGGCCGCGGCAGCGCCAGGCGAAAGCACACGGCCAGCCGCGGGTCGTCGACCAGCGCCAGGCTGCCGTGCTGCAGGCGGGCGCAGTCGGCGGCCACGGACAGGCCGATCCCGGAGCCCTTGAGCGCGCCCTTGCGGCGGATGCGGCCCTGGTAGAAGGCCTCGAACAGCCGCGGGCGGTCCTCCTCGGGAATCGGCTCGCCGCTGTTGGCCACCTCGAGCAACAGCCAGTCGTCTTCGACGCGCGCGCGGACCTCGAGTTCGCCGCCGTCTTCCCCGTAGGCGATGGCGTTGGAGATCAGGTTGTCGAGGATATGGCCGGTGGCGGTGCGGTCGGCCCACCAGCTCAGGGGGCCGTCGAAGCAGGTCACCGCCATGCCCTTCTGCTGCAGCGACAGCCGATGCTTGGCCAGCACTTCCTTGACCACGGTGGCGATATCCAGGCGCTCGGTCTCCAGCCGGCGGTTGTGCTGCAGCAGGTTGTAGTCGAGCAGTTGCTCGATGAGCTGCTGCAGCTCGCTGCCGCTGGCGTCGATCAGCTCGAGGATCTCGCGCTGGTGGTCGCTGAGCTCGCCGGCCACCCCGTCGCTCAGCAGGGCCGAGCCCTCGCGCACGCTGGCCAGCGGCGTCTTGAGCTCGTGGGACATGTGGCGCAGGAACTGCTGTTTCTGCTCTTCCAGCTCGTCGAGCCGCGAGGCCAGCCAGTCCAGGCGCTCGTCCAGGCGCACCAGCTCGGCGGGCCCCTGGACCGGCGCCCCCCGCGCCGGCGGGCCGCCGCTGCCGATGCCCAGGATGCGACGCTCGAGCTGGCGCACCGGCCGCACGATCAGCCGGGAGAACAGCAGCATCAGCACCAGGCTCGCCGAGACCAGGGCCGCGGTCTGCCACCACAGGCGATGCTGCACGGCCTCGGCCTGGGCGCGGATGGCGTCCAGTCGCTCGTCGATGCGCCGATTGGTGGCATGTCGCATGGCCTCGGTGTGCCGGGCGAACGGCAGGAAGTCGCCCAGGCGCGCCTCGAACGCCTCCATGGGCAGCTCGGGCAGTTCGGCCAGCCGGTCGAGCAGCCCGGACAACGCCTCGACGTCGGGATCGTCGGGCAGCAGCTCTCGCTGGCGGGCCAGCAGCCGGCGAAACTCGGCCAGGCGATCGTCGAAGATCGCCAGCAGGCTCTCGCGCTCGACCACCGCATACTGGCGCGCGCCGCGCTCCATCTCCAGGGCCAGCGCCCCCAGGGTGCGGGCGCGCCGGGTCTCCTGCACCGCCTCCCGGGCGCTCTGCTCGGCCAGGCGCGAGAGCTCGGAGAGCGCCTGGCCGGCCTGGAACATCAACACCGCCAGCGGCAGCATCACCATCAGGAAGGCCAGCAGCACCAGCTGCAGCAGGGAGCGGGGGCGCCAGCGGCGGGAAACGGCAGAGGTCATGGCCAGCGTTCTGTCGAGGAATGAGTAGGGAACCACCATCGTCTACGCCCGAGGATACCAGAGTTCGCCATGCCACCCCGCTGCGGGGCATGGCGCGACAAGCAAAAAAAAGGGCCGGCAGAGCCGGCCCAATACGCAGGGAACTGAAGGGTGGGCAAGAGCGATCGAGCGTCGGCCTGGTCCGCCGTTCGTGCATCCTTCCCCTGGGCCTCGCGGCCCGCGAAGCGGTGGGCGCCCCGGACGCTGCCAGGCGGGGCACTCCCTCGGGCGGCGAACCGCCCGGCTTCGATCCTGGCGACCCCGCCCGCGGCGTGGTCGCGCGATTCGTCCCCCTGGCGGGGGAGAGGCATCCTTGCCAGGGCATCCTTGCCCTCTCGGTACACGTCCCTGACGTTGGTCGGTACCGTCTCATCGCAACCTAAAGTCACACATCGCTGGAGCAGACGCCGGTCGCCTCGAGGCCAGGGGCACAGGGCAGTGTGTTGTCGAGCCTCCCGGCGACCGGAAAAGCGATTCGAGCCGTTAGAACCGCTTCCGTTTGCTCGCCCTGACTAATGCCAGGAGCGTGCCAAAACCCATATCAATTCAATAAAAACAGATAGTTAAATAATAAGGCGAAGGCCAAGGAGGCGTCGAGGCGCCAACGCCGCCGCCCCACGGCGCCGATTTCGTCGCCGATCGACGACAGCCGCCGCACCCAGATAGAGAAAACGCTTTCATAACAGAAGGTTGGAGCGTCGCCATGCGGCGACAGCCGGCGCGCCGGACGATGCCGAACGGCGACGCCCGGCTCAGGCGATGGGCTTGACCAGGATCTTCGACTGGCGAGCGTGGTTGTAGGTGTCGCGCTTGAGGGGGGGCAGGTCGTCGATCGCGGCCAGGCGAAAGCCGTGTTCGAAGAACCAGTGGGCGGTATGGGTGGTCAGCGCGAACAGGGCCGAGAGCCCCCGCCCCCGGGCACGGCGCTCGACCTCGCCCAGCAGGCGGTCGCCCCGGGCGCCGCCGCGGTAGTCGCCATGCACGGCCACGCAGGCCAGCTCGCCCATGCGGGCCTCGCCGAAGGTGTGCAGGGCGGCGCAGCCGATCACCATGCCGTCCCGCTCGATGACCACATAGTCGTCGATCTCGTACTCCAGGCGCTCCCGGGATCGGGGCACCAGCATGCCGCGGCGCTCCAGGGGCTCGAGCAGCTCCAGCAGCCCGCCCACGTCGCCGATCTCGGCCCGGCGCAGCTGCTCGTAGCGGTGCTGGGTGATCATGGTGCCCACGCCGTCGCGGGTGAACAGCTCCCCCAGCAGGGCGTCATGGTCCTGCCAAGACAGCAGATGGGTGCGCGCCACGCCGTGGCGGGCGGCGGCGCAGGCCGCGCCCAGGTGGCGCGCCAGCTCGCTGCCCGGCTCGGCCTCGGCCAGCCGCGGCTCGGCCTCGGCCGGCGCCAGCTGGCGCTGCAGGCGCCCGGCCTCGTCGAGCAGGCCGCAGGCCTCGCCCAGCAGGATCAGCTTGTCGGCCTCGAGCGCCGTGGCGGTGTGCCGGGCCACCTCGGCGGCGTCCAGGTCGAAGACCTCGCCGGTGCTGGAGTAGCCCAGCGGGGGCAGCAGCACCAGCGAGCCCTGATCCAGCAGGCCGCGAATGGCCGTGTCACGGACGCGGCGCACCTCGCCGCTGCGATCGAAGTCGACGCCGTCGCGCACGCCCAGCGGCTTGGCCATCACCAGGTTGCCGGACACCACCGTCATCTCCACGCCGTGCAGGGGCGTGTTGGGCAGGCCCAGCGACAGCCGCGCCTCCAGCCACAGGCGCTGCTCGGCGGCGATGCGCTCCACGCGGCTCATGATCGCCTCGTCGGCCACCCAGCGCCCCTGATGGCGGCGCGGGGCGATGCCGTCCGCGGCCATGACGCCCTGGACCTGGGGCCGAATGCCCAGCACCACCACCAGGCGCACGCCCAGGGTGTGCAGCAGCGCCAGGTCCTGGATGAGCTGCTCCCCTCGCCCCTCGCTCACGGCGTCGCCCTCGATCAGGATGACGAAGGTGCGTCCCCGATGGGCGTTGATATACGGGGAGGAGTTGCGAAACCAGTCGACGAAGGGAAAACGTGTGTCCAAGGCCGCGCTCCGGCAGCGAGTGGGAAAGGTCGGATGAGATCGACTATATCAGACGGACGAAAACGGCGGCACTCCCGAGGGGGGAAAGGCGTGAGGAAGCGAGGGGCGAGGGGCGAGGGGCGAGGGGCGAGGGGCGGCCACCATTGAATGCCACCCCGACAGTTCGGTTCACGGGAGGGTGTGTGCCAGCCCGTCCAGGCAAGCGGGAGCCTGCCTGGACAGCGAGCACTCGAGGCATCGGGCTTGTTCACCTCGAACCTCGAACCTCGTCCCTCTTATCCGAACATCCCCTTGAACATGAAGAAGAACATGATCGCCAGGCCGGCGCCGGCCGGCAGGGTGATCAGCCAGGACATCACGATGGTGCCGATGACCCGCAGGTTCAGCGCCGCCATGCCCCGGGCCAGGCCCACGCCGAGCACCGCGCCGACCAGGGTCTGGGTGGTGGAGATCGGCAGGCCGGTGCCGGAGGCCAGCACCACCGTGGTGGCGGCGGCCAGGGTGGCGGCGAAGCCGCGGCTCGGCGTCAGCTCGGTGATGCCGGTGCCCACGGTGGCGATGACCTTGTGGCCGTAGGTGACCAGGCCGATGACGATGCCGCCGCCGCCCAGCACCAGCACCCACCAGGACACCAGGGCCTCGCCGCCGATCTCGCCGCCGTTGTTGACCACGTTGATCACCGCGGCCAGCGGGCCCACGGCGTTGGCCACGTCGTTGGAGCCATGGGCGAAGGCCATGGCGCAGGCGGTGAACAGCATCAGCACGCCGAACACCCGCTCCACGCCGCCGAAGCCGAAGGCGTCGTCCTGGCGCTTCTGGGGGTCCACCCGGCGCTCGAGCAGGCCGCCCAGCAGCATCAGGCCCAGGCCCACCAGGATCGAGTAGAGCAGGCTGGCGCCGAAGCCGAGCTCCAGGCCGACATGCTTGAGGCCCTTGGTGAAGGTCACCATGGCGACGATAAAGCCGACCAGGAAGACATACATCGGCACGTAGCGCTTGGCGGCGGCGAAGGGATCCCGGCTCTCGAAGATCAGGTGCTGCACGGACTTGAACAGCATGAAGGCGATGGAGCCGGCCATCAGCGGCGAGACCACCCAGCTGGCGGCGATCTGGCCGACCTTGCTCCAGCCGATGGCCTCGAGGCCCAGGCCGGCCATGGCGAAGCCGACGATGGCGCCGACGATGGAGTGGGTGGTGGAGACCGGCCAGCCGCGCATGGAGGCGATCAGCAGCCAGGTGGCGGCGGCCAGCAGCGCCGCCAGCATGCCGTAGACCAGCAGCTGGGGGTCATCCTGCAGCAGGGCCGGGTCGATGATGCCCTTGCGGATGGTGTTGGTCACCTCGCCGCCGGCCAGCCAGGCGCCGAGGAACTCGAAGACGACGGCGATCAGGATCGCCTGCTTGATGGTGATGGCCTTGGAGCCCACCGAGGTGCCCATGGCGTTGGCCACGTCGTTGGCCCCCACGCCCCAGGCCATGAAGAGGCCGAAGGCACAGGCCAGCAGGATGAAGATGTCGCCGTGTTGCGCGATGATCGACATAGGACGGTGTCCCTTGTAGCGGTCAGAAGGTGGCGGTTGATGGGGCGGGCGATCCCGCTCAGTTGGCCGTCATGATCTGAAGGCGGCTGCCGACGCGCTCGGCGCGATCGGACAGCTCACCGACCCAGTCGATGATCTTGTAGAGGAACATCACCTCGACCGGCGGCAGGCGATCCTCCAGCTCGAAGAGCTGGCGGCGGATGGCGATCTGCTGGTCGTCGGCCTGCTGTTCCAGGACGTGCAGCTCGCGGATCATCTTCTGCATCACGTCGGAGACGTTGCGGCCGAAGCCGGACTCGAGCAGGTCCTTGAGCTCTTCCAGGGCCTCGCGGGCCTGGCCCACGCAGGCCACCGAGGTCCGCATGTAGTCGCGCATGGGCTGCGCCAGCTCCGCCGGCACCTGCATGCTGCGGCCGAGCATGATGCCGGTGATGTCGCGCGCCTTGTTGGCGATCTTGTCCTGGACGCTGATCAGGTCCAGCAGATCGGAGCGCGATACCGGCAGGAACATGGTATTGGGCAGGTTCAGGCGCAGCTCGGTCTTGAGCTCGTCGGCCTCGTGCTCGAGTCGCGTGATGGTCTCGCGATGCTCGCCGGCTTCCTGCCAGTTCCCCTGGAGGGTGGCCTCGAAGAACGGCAGCAGGGCCTCGGCGCAATCGTTGACCTTGACGATATGAGCCAGCAACGGCTGGAATGGCGAGCGACCGAACATCGCCGAGAAGGGATTGGATGTCACCATGGGGCATCTGGGCACTGGGAAATGGCGGCGACAGTATAGAGACTGGCCACGCCGCCGTCATGAAAAAATCACCTAAACGTCACGAAACCGACACGAGGCGGCCACCGAATGGCAAACGAGATCGAGCTCAAGCTGGCCCTGGGCCCCACCGGCCCCGACGCGCTGCGCCGGCACTTCCGGCTCGCCGGCCTGACACCCCGCATCTCCCGGCTGGGCAACACCTACTTCGACACCCCGGGGGGCGACCTGCAGGCCGCCCGCATGGCACTGCGCCTTCGCCACGACGACGGCCGCCTGATCCAGACCCTGAAGACCGGCGGCCAGGGCGGCGGGGGGTTGTCGACCCGCGGCGAGTGGGAGTGGGAGGTCATGGGCCCGGGACTGGACCTCGCCCGCCTGGCCGACCTGCCGCCCGTGCAGGCGCTCGGCGAGGGCGTGCTGGCCCGCCTGGCGCCGCGCTTCACCACCGACTTCGTGCGCGAGCGCTGGTGGCTGGGGGACGACGACGCGGCCATCGAGGTGGCCCTGGACCTGGGCGAGATCCGCGCCGGAGACCGCACGGTGCCGATCCGCGAGCTGGAGCTGGAGCTCAAGGACGGCGCTCCGGCGGCGGTGCAGGCGCTGGCCGAGAGCCTGGCCGCGGACGTGCCGCTGCGCCCCTCCGACACCAGCAAGGCCGCCCGGGCCGGCGCCCTGCTGGCCGACCGCTGGACGCTGCCCGAGGGCGGCCCGGCCAGCGCCTGGCTGCACCGCGCCGTGGTGGCCCTGGACGCCCTGGCCGATACCGACGACGATGGCTTCCGGGACGCCGCCCGGGAGGCCTTCCGGCGGCTGGCCGAGGACCGCGACGACGACCTCGGCGCGACGGCCGGCGAGCTGGCCCGGGCCCTGGAGGACCGTCATTGGCTGACCGAGGCCTTCGGGCGCCGCCTGCTGGCCCTGGCCGGCCGCCTGCCCGGCGCGGTCGACCTGGGCTGACCGCCCGCCTCACAAGGACACTGCCGTGAACCACCTCAAGCCTGCCGGAGAGGGCCTGCGCACCCGGGTCTTCCAGATCATCTTCGAGTCCGACACCCCGCTGGCCAAGGGCTTCGACATCGCGCTGATCGGGGCGATCCTGACCAGCGTGCTGGTGGTGATGCTGGAGAGCATCCCCGGACTGCGCGCCGACCACGGCGCCTGGTTCTACCGGCTCGAGTGGGGCTTCACGCTGCTGTTCACCCTGGAGCTGGCGGTGCGCCTCTACTGCCTGGAGCGCCCCTGGCAGTACCTGCGCAGCTTCTACGGCATCATCGACCTGGTGGCCATCCTGCCCACCTGGCTGGCGCTGGTGCTGCCCGGCGCCCAGTCGCTGGTGGTGGTGCGCCTGCTGCGTACCCTGCGCATCTTCCGGGTGCTGCGGCTGATGGAGTTCGTCGGCGAGGGGCGGCTGCTGATCGGCGCCCTAGTGCGCAGCAGCCACCAGATCTTCCTGTTCCTGTTCACCGTCTTCATGCTGGTGACCATCTTCGCCTCGCTGGTCTACCTGATCGAACCCGCCGAGGCCGGCTTCACCAGCATTCCCACCGCCATCTACTGGGCCGTGGTCACCCTGACCACGGTGGGCTACGGCGACATCACGCCGGTCACGCCGCTGGGCCAGGCCATCTCGGTGATGGTGATGCTGATCGGCTATTCGATCATCGCCGTGCCCACCGGGGTGTTCTCCGCCGAGGTGATCCGCTCGATCCGCGCCGATCGCTACTCCGATGAGGCCTGCCCCGGCTGCGGCTACGACCGCCATGAGAAGAACGCCCGCTACTGCCTGCGCTGCGGCACCTGGCTCGACGAGGACACCCCGGATCCCCGACAGGGGGACGACGACACGACGACGCCCCGGGCCTGACCCGGGGCGTCGCGGAGACGGCGGCCGCCCGGCGGCGGCGACGCCTTACTCGACCTCGAGCGGCGCGGCCCAGGCGTCCAGCTCGGCCTCGCTCCAGTCGCCGTAGGTGGCGTTGGGGAAGACGATCCAGTCCTGGCCGAAGCGCGCGCCCTGCTCCTCGACGAGGCGGCGCTGCTCGGCGAGATCGGCGTCGGCGAAGGCGCCGTCGAAGTCATGCAGCGAGTCGCCGAGCTGCATCACCAGGGTGTGGTCGGCGACCACATCGGCGCGCCGCTCGGCCTTGGCCGGCCCCAGCAGCTTGACGCTTTCCTCCGAGACCTGCGGCAGGCCCAGGGCCTCCAGGGTGGCGATGGTGTCGGCCTCGTTCTCCTGGTAGCGATCGGAGACATAGTAGATGGCCACGCCCTGGGCGTCGGCGTAATCGAGGAAGTCGGCGGCGCCGGGGATCAGCCGCGGCTCGCCCTCGCGCTCCCAGTGCTTCCAGGTATCCCAGGTGGTGTAGTCGTGGCATTCGGCCATGTCGCGCGCCAGCAGGGCGCTGTTGTCCAGCACCGTCTCGTCCAGGTCGGTGATGATGGCCAGGTCGGCATCCGCGCCGTGGGCCTCGAGCTGCTCCTCCAGCCGATAGGTGGCGAGGGCGAAGCCCTGACGCTGCAGCGCGGCGACCTCGGCGGACTGCTGCTGATAGCGCAGGCCCATGGCATAGGCGGCCTGGGCGCAGATCATGCTGTCGTCGGCGACGGCCTGGCCGGCCATCGGCAGGGCGCCGATAGCGGCGAGGACGGCGGCGCCGAGGGCGTGGCGGGAGCGTGACATCGTCATGGGGCGATCTCCTTGAGGGGGCGTTGCCGATCGGCGCGTGCCGATGGATGACGCCTTGTTATCGAAAAGGGACCAAAGGATCATATTTTATTTTTATTGGGCATTCAAATAACGATGCGGCGAGCCCGCGGCCACAAAAAAACCCCGGCCAGGCCTGTGGCCTGCCGGGGCTCGGGAGGGCTGAGGGTCCCTAGCCGGTGAAGGGGGCCGTGTCGCCGCGCCCCTCGCGCAGCAGCCGGGGCGGCAGCTCGCGCAGGTCGACCACGGTGGTGGGCTCGAGCTGGCAGGCCCCGCCGTCGATCACCAGGTCCAGGTGAGCCCCGAAGCGCGCGCGGATCTCGTCGGCGTCGGTCATCGGCAGGCTCTCCTCCACCGGGATCAGGGTCACGCTCATCAGCGGCTCGCCCAGGGCGGCCAGCAGGGCCCGGGTGATGTGGTGATCGGGCACGCGCACGCCGATCGAGCGCCGCTTGGGGTGCAGCAGCAGGCGCGGCACCTCGGTGGTGGCCTGGAGGATGAAGGTGTAGGGGCCCGGGGTGTGGGCCTTGAGCAGGCGGAAGACGTCGTTGTCGACCTTGGCATAGGTGCCGATCTCGGAGAGGTCCGAGCAGACCAGGGTGAAGTTGTGCTTGTCGTCCAGGGCGCGCAGCCACTTGATGCGCTCCACCGCCTTCTTGTCGCCCAGGTGGCAGCCCAGGGCATAGCCGGAATCGGTGGGATAGGCGATCACGCCCCCCTTGTGGATGATCTGCACCGCCCGGTCGATGAGGCGCTTCTGGGGATTCTCGGGGTGGATCTGGAAGAACTGGCTCATGGGCACTCCCTGTTCTGGGTGTTCGAAGGCGGCCCTCAGGCCGCCGGCGCCAGCCCGCACCAGGCGGCCAGGCGCGGATGGGTCCACACCGGGGCCACCGCGGTGCGCGGCACCGGACTCATGCTGCCCGGGGCGAGGTGGCCGCCGGGGAAGTGGAAGTCGCTGCCCAGCGAGGCCAGGAGCTCCCGTTCCTGGAGCTGGCGCGCCAGGTCGCGGGTGACATCGGGATTCTGGAAGCCGCTGATCAGCTCGACGGCCTGGCCGCCGGCCTCCCGGAAGTCGTCGAGCAGCAGGCCGCGCTTGCGCCGGGTCAGCTTGTGGCGCAGCGGGTGCGCCAGCGTCGCCACCCCGCCGGCGTCGAGGATCCAGGCCACCGCCTCGGACAGGTAGGGCCAGTGGGCCTTGATGTCGCCGAGCTTGCCGTTGCCGAGGTACTTGGCGAAGGCCGCGCCCATGTCGGGCACCAGCCCCGCCGCCACCAGCGCCCGGGCGAAGTCGGGGCGCCCCAGGGGGCGATCCGAGCCGGCCTGTTCCCGGGCCCGGGCCAGGGCGTCTTCCAGGCCGACCTTCTCGAGGCGCGCGGCGATGGTCGCCGCCCGGCGCTCCCGGGCCTCGGCCTGGGCGGCCAGGCCGGCCGTCAGCCGGGGGCCGGCGCCGTCGGGCAAAAGCCCCACCACATGGAGATTGATGCCGCGCCACTGGGTGGACAGCTCGGTGGCCGGCAGCACGCGCACCCCCGTCGCCTCGCCGGCCTCCAGGGCCGCCGCCACGCCGTCCATGGTGTCATGGTCGGTGAGCGCCATGTGGGTCAGGCCGCGCTCGGCGCACAGCGCCACCACCGCCTCGGGGGACAGGGCGCCGTCGGAGGCGGTGGAGTGCATGTGCAGGTCGATGGTGAGGGGCTCGCCCTCGAAGCGCACGGGGAGTGCTGTCATTGGCATGACGCCGGCAGGTGACTTTGTCAGAATAGTGACCATGGTGCTCGCCCGCCCCACCCCGGTCAACCGAGCCCACCGCCCCAGCCCGAGGACTTGCCAAGATGCTCTACGCCATCATCAGTGAAGATGTGAACGACAGCCTGGAGCGGCGCCTGGCCGCCCGCCCCGACCACCTGGCCCGACTCGAGCAGCTGCGCGACGAGGGTCGCCTGGTCATGGCCGGCCCGCATCCCGCCGTGGACAGCGAGAACCCGGGCGAGGCCGGCTTCACCGGCAGCCTGGTGATCGCCGAGTTCGACGACCTCGCCAGCGCCCAGGCCTGGGCCGACGCCGACCCCTACGTCATCGCCGGGGTCTACGCCCGGGTGACGGTCAAGCCCTTCAAGAAGGTCCTGCCCTAGGGCCCCGCGAGCGCGGGGCATGCCCCGGCGGCCTGACAGGCCCGCCCTCCTCCGCCGGCCGAACCGGACGCCGACGCGGCTCGGCGCGCGATCCGCATGCGGCCGGCCCCGAGTTATCCACCGCGGGGTTTCCCACAGCATCTGTGGATAACATTGTTGAAACGCCGCGGACCCCTTCCGCCAGCCCAGTGAGGCAGGCCCCGCGGCGCCAGCGATCAAAGATTGACCAACCTGGATTCCCGGAGCCCACCTTGACCGCCGATGACGCCCTGCCCCCGTTGGCCGGACTGGAGCCCGCCCGCCTCGACTGGCGCCCGGACGCGGCCGGCGAGTCCGCGCCCCATTCGACCGCCTTCGACGACGTCTACTTCTCGCGCCACGACGGCCGCGCCGAGACCGAGCACGTCTTCCTGGCGGCCAACCGGCTGCCCGAGCGCTTCCGGGCCTGGACCGAGGCGCGCCCCTTCGTGGTCGGTGAGACCGGCTTCGGCACCGGCCTCAACATGCTCTGCACCTGGGCCTGCTTCGACGCCCAGGCGCCGGCCGGCGCCCGGCTTCACCTGGTGTCCACCGAGAGGTATCCGCTCGCCCACGACGACCTGGCCCGGGCGCTGGCCGCCTGGCCGGACCTGGCCGACCGGGCCGCGGCGCTGCTCGCCCAGTGGCCGGAGCCGGTGGCCGGCGTGCATCGCCTGTGGCTCGACACCCGGGTGACCCTGGACCTGCACTTCGGCGACACCGAGGAACGCCTGCGACGGCTCGACGGCCGGGTCGACGCCTGGCTGCTGGACGGCTTCGCCCCGGCCAGGAACCCCGAGATGTGGCGGCCCGAGCTGTTCCAGGCCATGGCCGCGCGCTCGCGGCCCGGCGCCACCTTCGCCACCTTCACCTGCGCCGGGGTGGTCAAGCGCGGCCTCAAGGCCGCCGGGTTCGCCTGGCGCAAGGTGCCGGGCTTCGGCCGCAAGCGCGAGATGCTGGCCGGCGAGATCGCCGCGCCACCGGCGGACGAGCGCCGCCGGGCCACGCCCTGGTTCACGCCGCCCGCGCCCCGGCCGGCCCGCCGGGTGGCGGTGATCGGCGCGGGGATCGCCGGCGCGGCCACGGCGGCCGCCCTGGCCCGGCGCGGTCTCGAGGTGACGCTGCTCGACCGCCAGGGCCCCGGCGCCGGGGCCTCCGGCAACGCCCAGGGCGCCCTCTACGTCAAGCTCGCCGCCGAGACCAACCTGCAGAGCCGGGCCTACCTGGCGGGGCTGCTGTTCAGCCGCCGCTGGCTGCAGCACCTCGACCCCGAGCGGCGCCTGTGGTCGCCCTGCGGGGTGCTGCAGCTGGCCACCGACGAGCGCGAGGCGCGGCGGCAGGCGCGCTTCCTGGCCAACCACCCGCTGCCGGAGACGCTGGTGCGGCCGGTGACCGCGGAGGCCGCCAGCCGGCTGGCCGGGCTGACGCTGGCACACGGCGGCCTGGACTATCCGCTGGCGGGCTGGGTGCGCCCGGATGCCCTGTGCCGCCGGCTGGCGGAGACCGAGGGCGTGCGCCTGCGCCTCGGCGAGGTCTGCGGGCTGGCGCCCGCCGGGGACGGCTGGCGCCTCGAGGTGGCGGACGAGACCGGCACCCAGGGGCTCGACGTCGACCAGGTGGTGATCGCCGCGGCGACCGGCGCGGCCGACCTCGCCCCGGCCGACGCCCTGCCCCTGCAGGCGGTCCGCGGCCAGGTCTCGCGGCTGGCCCTGCCCGAAGGCGCGCCCGCCCCGGCCCGGGTGGTGTGCGCCGGTGGCTACGTGATGCCGCCGCTGGACGGCACCCTGACCTTCGGCGCCAGCTTCGTGCCCCACGAACGCGACGCCGAGGTGCGCGAGGCGGATCACCGCGCCAACCTGGCGGAGCTCGAGCGCACCCTGCCGGGCTATGCCGCCGCCCTGGCCGAACGGGGCGCGGACCTCGCCCCGTCGCGCCTCGCCGGTCGCGCCGCGGTGCGCGCCGCCAGCCCCGACAAGACGCCCTATGCCGGCCCGGTGCCCGATGCCGAGGCCTGGCGGCGCGACTACGCGGCGCTGGCCAAGGACGCCACCCGGGTGCCGGCGATCCCCGGCCGCCATCATCCCGGGCTGTGGATCAACGCCGCCCACGGTTCCCGGGGGCTGGCCAGCGCGCCGCTGTGCGCCGAGCTGCTGGCCTCGCGGATCTGCGACGAGCCCCTGCCGCTGGAACTGCCGCTGGTCGACCACCTGCATCCCGGGCGCCGGCTGATCCGCGACCTGATCCGCGGCGGCGGCTAGCCTTCCTCGTCGTCGGCCAGGTCGCGGCCGAAGGCCCGCCACTGGGCCAGGGTCATCACCTCGGTGGTCTCGGTGCGCAGGTCATGGGCGATGATCAGCTCGCCGCGCTCCAGCTGGCGCTTGAGCTCGGCGACCCAGCCGCCCATGCCCTCGCCGGTGTCGGTGGTGTCATAGCCCTGGCGGGTGACGAAGGCCTCCAGCAGGCCGTCCAGCGTCTCCCCCGGCAGCATGCGATAGGGCACCTCGATAAAGCGATCGCCCATCATGCGTCGTCCTCCTGCATGGCCTGTGGCGTCTGGCCGCTTTCCCAGCTCGCCAGGCGCTCGATGAAGGTCGCCTCGTCGATGACCTCGACGCCGAGCTGCTCGGCCTTGGTCAGCTTGCTGCCGGCGGCCTCGCCGGCCACCAGGCAGGCGGTCTTCTTCGAGACGCTGCCCGACACCTTGGCGCCCAGCGCCTGCAGGCGCGCCTTGCCCTGGTCCCGGGTCATGCTCTCCAGGGTGCCGGTCAGCACCCAGGTCTGGCCCGCCAGCGGGGTGGGGCCGGCCTCGACCTCGGCCTCCTCCCAGCGAACCCCGGCCTCGATCAGCGCCTGGATCGTCTCGCGGTTGTGCGGCTGGCGGAAGAAGGTGTGCAGGTGGGCGGCGACGATCGGTCCCACGTCGTCCACCGCCTCCAGCGCCTCGCGCTCGGCGCCCATCAGCGCCTCCAGGGTGCCGAAGTGGCGAGCCAGGTTGGCGGCGGTGGCCTCGCCCACCTCGCGGATGCCCAGGGCATAGATGAAGCGCGCCAGGGTCGTCGCCTTGGCCTTCTCCAGGGCCGCCACCAGGTTCTCCGAGGACTTCTGCCCCATGCGCGGCAGCTCGGCGAGGCGCTCGGCCTCGAGGGCGAACAGGTCCGCCGGGGTCTTGACCCAGTCGCGCTCGACGAGCCCGTCGATCAGCTTCTCGCCCAGCCCCTCGATGTCCAGCGCCCGGCGGCTGGCGAAGTGCTTGAGCGCCTCCTTGCGCTGGGCCGCGCAGTAGAGCCCGCCGGAGCAGCGCGCCACGGCCTCGTCCTCCAGACGCTCGATCTGCGAGTCGCAGACCGGACAGCGCTCCGGAAAGACGATCTCCCGGGCATCGTCGGGACGCTCGTCGAGCTGGACGCGCACCACCTGGGGGATGACGTCGCCGGCGCGGCGGATGGCCACGGTGTCGCCGATCTTCACGCCGAGCCGCTCGATCTCGTCGGCGTTGTGCAGGGTGGCGTTGGAGACCGTGACGCCGGCCACCGAGACCGGCTCGAGGCGCGCCACCGGGGTGATGGCGCCGGTGCGGCCGACCTGGAACTCGACGTCATTGAGCCGGGTGACCTGCTCCTGGGCGGGGAACTTGAAGGCGATCGCCCAGCGCGGCGCCCGGGCCACGAAGCCCAGCTCCCGTTGCAGGCGCAGGTCGTCGACCTTGATCACCGCGCCGTCGATGTCATAGCCCAGCGCGTCGCGCTTCTCACCCAGCCGCCGGCAGTAGTCGATCACCCCCTCGGCGCCCGACACCACCTCGAGTTCGGCATTGACCCGGAACCCCCACTCGCGCAGCAACGCCATCTGCTCGCTATGGGTCGGGATATCGATGTCGGCGAGGCTCGCCATGTCCTGGCGGACCAGCTGGTAGGCGGTGAACTCCAGCGGCCGGGTGGCGGTGACGCGCGGATCCAGCTGGCGCAGGCTGCCGGCGGCGGCGTTGCGGGGGTTGGCGAAGACCTTGGTGTCGGCTTCCCGGGCCCGGGCGTTCATGGCCTCGAACTCGGCGTGGCGCATGGTGACCTCGCCGCGCACCTCCAGCCGATCCGGCCATGCCGTCCCGCGCAGGCTCAGGGGAACCGACTTCAGGGTCTTGAGGTTGGAGGTGATGCCCTCGCCGGTGCGGCCGTCGCCCCGGGTCACGCCGGCGGCCAGCCGGCCCCGCTCGTAGACCAGCGACACCGCCGCGCCGTCGAGCTTGGGCTCGCAGCAGAAGGCCAGGCCGTCGGCATCGGCCTCCAGGCGGTCGGCCACCCGCTTGACGAAGGCCGAAAGCTCATCCTCGTCGAAGGCGTTGTCCAGCGACAGCATGGGCACCGCATGGGCCACCTCGGGAAACCCCTCGGCGGGGGCGGCGCCGACCCGCTGGGTCGGCGAGTCGGGGGTCACCAGCTCGGGATGGGCGGCCTCGAGCTCCTGCAGGCGGCGCAGCCGACGATCGTAGTCGGCGTCGGTCATGCGCGGCTCGTCCAGCACGTAGTAGCGGTAGTTGGCGTCCTCGAGTTCGGCGCGCAGACGCGCCGCCTCGTCCTGAATCGATGGGTCGGGCTGGGTCATGGGGAAGTCTGTGTCTCGATCTATAGCGATGGCTTCGAAGCTCGAAGCTCGAAGCTCGAAGCTCGAAGCTCGAAGCTCGAAGCTCGAAGCTCGAAGCTCGAAGCTCGAAGCTCGAAGCTCGAAGCTCGAAGCTCGAA